>CACZSY010000209.1 GCA_902783965.1 uncultured Lachnospiraceae bacterium | reverse complement strand
GCTGGTGTAATGCGTATGAAGCTGCAACGGTATCTTTACCGCTCCTTTGATGGCTTTAACAAGCTCTGTTGCGTGATACGGAACCAGAAGTCCCGCCATATCTTTGATACAGATCGAAGATGCGCCCATCTCTTCTATTCTTTTAGCCATCTTTACATAATAGTCAATGGTATACGCGTCGCCTAATGTATATGAGAGAGCTACCTGGGCTTCTCCTTTTTCGGCTATAGCGGCGTTAACGGAACATTCGAGGTTTCTAAGGTCGTTTAAGGCGTCAAATATTCTTATGATATCTATACCGTTAGCAAATGATTTTTTAACAAATTCGGTAACAACGTCGTCGGCATAATGACGGTAGCCGAGAAGGTTCTGGCCGCGCAGAAGCATCTGAAGTTTCGTATTCTTAAATCCTGCGCGCAGCTTGCGGAGTCTGTCCCACGGATCTTCCTTTAAGAATCTGAGTGAAGCGTCAAAGGTCGCGCCGCCCCAGCATTCCACCGAATGGTAACCGACTTTATCCATCTTATCTATGATAGGAAGCATCTGCTCAGTAGTCATTCTGGTTGCGATAAGCGACTGGTGAGCATCTCTTAAGATTGTCTCTGTTATCTTAACAGGTCTTTTTGTTTCTGCAGACATAACTATTTATCCTTTCTATCTTTTATATACTAAATTATATTCTTTAGTTCGGCTCATAAAGCTGTTCACCGGATTGAAAGCAGGCTTTCATCGGCTGAAGGCTTTTGACCGCTGCAACTTATTTAACTCCAAAGATCGCCATAAACGTACCTGCCGCAACGGCGGTTCCGATAACGCCCGCAACATTCGGTCCCATGGCGTGCATAAGAAGGAAGTTCGTCGGATCTGCCTGCGAACCAACCTTTTGAGAAACTCTGGCTGCCATCGGAACCGCGGAAACTCCGGCCGAACCGATGAGCGGATTAACCTTGCCTTTGGTAAAGAAGCACATGAGTTTTCCGAAGATAACTCCCGATGCCGTACCGATGGCAAATGCGATAAGACCGAGCACTACGATCTTTAAGGTTTCAAGTTTTAAAAATTCTTCCGCCGTTGTCTTGGCTCCTACTGATGTTCCGAGGAGAATAACAACGATGTACATCATTGCGTTTGACGCTGTCTCCTGAAGCTGTTTTACAACACCGCATTCCCTGAAAAGATTTCCCAGCATAAGCATACCGATAAGCGGAGCTGTTGTCGGAAGAACCATTACTACGATAACGGTGATAATAATAGGGAAAAGGATCTTCTCAAGCTTTGAAACAGGTCTTAACTGTTCCATCTTGATCTTTCTTTCCTTCTCAGTAGTAAGAAGCTTCATTATAGGCGGCTGTATGATAGGCACGAGCGACATATATGAGTATGCGGCTACGGCTATGGAGCCCATAAGATTACCCTGTCCGAGCTTTCCGGCAAGGAAGATGGATGTCGGTCCGTCGGCTCCGCCTATGATGGAAATGGCTGCTGCAGCCTTTCCATTAAAGCCCATAAGTATGGCGAAAAGATATGCCGTATATATACCCATCTGCGCGGCCGCTCCGAGAAGGAAGCTCTTAGGATTGGCGATAAGAGGACCGAAATCGGTCATTGCGCCCACGCCCATGAAGATAAGCGAAGGCAGGATACTCCATTCATCCAGCTGGAAGAAGTAATACAAAAGTCCCGCGGCCTGACCGTCCTGCGCCGGCTGTATGATCGCCGGATACATATTTACAAGCAGCATGCCGAATGATATCGGAATGAGAAGCAGCGGTTCATATCCCTTCTTAATAGCCAGAAACAGGAATATAAAGGCTATGATGATCATCAGGTAATTGCCCCAGTAAAGGTTGGCAAAAGCCGTCTGGTCATACAGGTTTTTTAAGGTATCTAAAATGTTTCCATTCATTCTTCAGGATCCTCCGACTGACAATATTGTTCTGCAATCTTGTCATATTTTAGTTTAATGAAGCGAGAATTGCGCCTGCTTCTACCGAATCGCCGACAGATACGTTGATACCCGCGATCGTACCGTCCTGCGGAGCGATTATCTCATTTTCCATCTTCATGGCTTCAAGTACTAAAATGATATCTCCCTTGCTTACGGCTGCGCCTTCTTTAACTTTAATGGCAAGGATCTTTCCCGGCATAGGCGCGTTGACTTTTACTGCTCCTGCAGCTGCTGCTTTTGCCTTAGGCGCTGCCGCAGGTGCTTTAGGAGCACTTGCTTTCGGCGCTGCGGTCCTGGCAGGAGCCGCTGCCTGTCCGTCATTCTCTTCAACGGTTACGTCATAGGATACTCCATTAACGGTTATTGTATAGCTTTTCATTATATTTACCTCGTTTCTTGTATTTAATATAAGTGTTTATAGGATCTGTCATTAACCTGGATCATCGCGGTGCTCTATCTTCTTCTAATGCTTCGTACCACAAAACCGTCGGCAGGAAGCTCGCTTCCTTTAAATGCCATAATGGCGGCTGTGATAACCGCAACAAGCTCAGCATCGTCCGAGAGCTCTTCATCCTCATCGTCCTCAGGAGAAGACACAGGCGCGGGAGCAGGGGTGACAGGCTGTTTCGGTTCATTCTTTTTGTCAAATGCCGACTGGAGCTTTGGAACTATCTTAAGACAGTTTATAAGGAAGGACATGACCACAAGGGCAACAAATACGGTAAGAATACCGACTAAAGTATTGCCGAGGGCAGTGCTCAGATCGTTTCCTTCAAAATTAATGAATCCGCCAAGTGCTTCAACATAAAACATAATGTTACTCCTTTTTCAGAATCAATATTTCCCGTGTTTCTTACCGGCATTCATTGCCTTTCCGTAAAGCATCTCGAATGCGTATACAAGATGTTTACGGCTTTCTTCAGGCTCGATAACAGAATCGACATAACCTCTTTTTCCTGCCGACTGCGCGCTTGAAAGAACTTCGCCGTAGATAGCTGCTTTTTCGTTAATGCATGCCGCAGGGTTGCTGCTTTCAGCTATTTCCTTTGCATAGACTATCTTTGCGGCGTTCTCGGCGTCCATGGCTCCGATAGTGCTGTCGTCCCATGCGAATACCAGATCCGCTCCAATATGTTTTGAATTCATTATAACATATGCGCTTCCCAGAGCTTTGCCGGTTATAAGCGTAACCTTGGCAACGTCAGCGTTTACAAACGCGCTCGTCAAAGAAGCGGCGGTCTTGGCTATAGTTGATTCTTCATGTTTTGAAGCCTTATAACCGCAGGCTGAATTGATGACAAGTAAAGGGATATTGAAAGAATCGCAGATATTTACAAAATCTTTTGCCTTCTTCATTCCCTTTGAAGTAAGTACAGGCTCAAAATCGCATACCTTATTGCCCTCTTCATCATAGGTTTCGATACGGTTGCCTATGCAGCCGACCGTAATGCCGTCGAGTCTTATAAATCCGGTTGCCATCTCAGGAGAATGATCTTTTCCCACTTCAAGGTAATCGTTGTCATCCGCTATAGATGTAAAGACAACCGCAGGGTCCTTAACTTCTGAAGAAAGCTCCGGACACAGACGGTTAAGATCGTCGCCACAGTCTGCTTCATTATCAAATTCTTCGTTGTTCGATGGAAGAAGATCTATAAGTTTTCTGCAGGTCTTAAAAGCCTCTTCATCACTTTCACATACAAAATCGGCTTTAGGAGTGTCTTTTACGGCATCCCTGGCTGATGTATCGCATTTGCTCTTGTTATTGCCTTTGATGGCGTCTGGTGAGTTGACGAACATCCTTCCGCCTTCGCTGGAAAAGATCGTAAAGTCTGTCAGTGAAGAGCTGACAACTCCGGCGCCCGCGCAGGTTCCAAGCACAAGACTTATCTGCGGTATGATACCGCTTGCTTTTATCTGGCTTGTGAATATCTCGCCGAGACCGTTTAATGCATCCGTTGCCTCTTCAAGTCTTAAACCTTTGCAGTCAAGAATGCCTATAACGGGAGTTCCTGTCTTCACAGCAAGGTCATACAGACTCTTTATCTTTCTTGCGTGCATCTCTCCTATCGTTCCGTTAAGAACAGCAGGATCCTGACTGTAAATATATACAGGCTTTGAATTAATGCTTCCGTATCCTGTTATAACTCCGTCAGATGCAGCTTCTTTCTGATGCAGATTAAAATCAGTGCTTCTCTTGGTAACCAAAGCTCCCGTTTCAACGAAGCTTCCGCTGTCAAGCAGGGCATTGATCCTGTCTGCCGCTGATAGTTTTACTGAACCGCTCATTTTCAGTCCTCCATGTAGTTATGATGTAAGGGTAAAAGTATTGTTACCCTTTGATAACGGATTTCTTCGCACTTTGTGCTCCCGTTATCATATTTATTCCAGCGTTTGATAACGCAGTAAAATCTAGTATTGATTATATATCAAAAAAAACTGCATATCAACCAAATCAGACCTTTTTTAGCATGAAAAAATATAAGATATTGCTAAAAACTTCTTTATAATTTCTTTCAGGTATATCAACATTGCAGTAATATTCAAATTCCATTATCGCTGTCTCATCAATCATATAGCTGGCTTTTCCGATGAGATCTCCTTTTTTAACCGGGGCTTTGATGCTGTCTGGGATTTCCGTTTTTATATAAAGCCTGCTGTCATTGCTTATCAGGAGATTATATGGATCGCAATGAAGATACATATTCCGTAAAGTCCCTGATTTGTATTCCGTGTTGAACAGATCAGAAGGGTCAAGGCCGTTTTCTACAGCGATAGTCTCAAATCTGCCGAGGTCGTCAAGTGAAATGTCCTTTATATCAACTAAACGGTATTCCGTCATACCGTAATCGATAAGCTTAAGCGCATCTTCAAATCTCAGATTTTTATGCGGCGGCCATCCGCAGCCCAGTATTGATATGATGAATGTCCTGCCATCTCTTTTAACGGCGCCCACGTAACAGTAACCGGCTCCTCCGGTATATCCTGTCTTTCCGCAGATAACTCCTTCTGTAAGTCTTTTTAAGGTATTATGTCCGTTGACGGTGTAGGCTTTCCCCTGCAGGGACTTAAAACTATGGCTGTCTTTCTGGCATATGCTTATAAATTCTTCTTTTTTGGGAGAATCGCAGATGCAGTATTTCATTATAAGAGCCAGGTCTGCCGCTGTAGTATGATGAAAATCCGTATCGTCTTTGGCATCGAGTCCATTCGGAGTTATGAAATAAGTATCTTTAAGCCCCAGTTCTTTTGCTTTATTGTTCATAAGTGCTGCAAAATCGGAAAGATTTCCACACAAAGCCCTGGCAAGCACCACAGCGCTGTCGTTATGGCTTTCAAGCATGAGTGAATAAAGAAGATCGCGGGCTTTAAAGCTTTCCCCCTTAGCCGCTCCGAGCCTTACCTTCGGTGTGGTACTGCCCTCTTTGTCAAATGTCACCTCTTTATCAATATCCATATTTTCCAGTATAAGGATACAGGTCATTATCTTGGTCGTGCTGGCCATTGCCAGAGGTTTATCACAGTCTTTGGCATAAAGGAGCCTTCCGGTTGACGCGTCCATAAGAACGCATGCCTTTGAGTTAAGTACGGCGGGAGCTTTCGCGGGAGTTTTAAGACAGAAGGCGGATATCACAAGAAAAAGTATTAATATAACGAATAATGATCTTTTCATAAAAAAAAGGAACAGAATCTGATATATAATTCTATTCCTGATCAATAAAATTATGATGGAAGATCGAGCTTAAGCTGTACCTCCTCTTCCGCTTCATGTTTAAAATCTTCGATTTTTTCAGGTTTTACAACCGGCAGGTCGTCAAGACTTGCTATACCGAAGCTTCTTAGAAATTCCTCTGTTGTGCCGAACAGTATCGGTCTTCCGGGAGCGTCAAGCCGTCCGACTTCGCAGACAAGATTGTATTCAACAAGTTTTCCGACCGCATGGTCGCAGTTAACGCCTCTTATGTTCTCTATGGCAAGTTTAGTGATAGGCTGTTTATACGCGATTATTGAAAGTGTTTCTAAAAGAACGTCCGTAAGAACGTGTTTTTTAGGTATGTGGGTTAGTTTTATCAGATATTCGTACATTTCGGGCTTGGTGCACATCTGATACGAATTATCGAGTTCGATTATCTGGACTCCTCTGTCTTCCTGCCTGTATTTGTCCATCATATCAAGGATTATCTTTTTAACAGTCTCTTCATCATGTCCGACGGTCTGTGCGAGCCTTTCAAGCTCTACAGCCTCTCCCATCGTGAACAGGATGGCTTCAATGATGGATTCAAGCTTATTTATCTCCAATTCTTTTTCATTCCTTTCGTTTATGATGATGAGACTTTTCATTCAATCGAATGAAATATCATAATTTTCGTCAAGATTTTCCTGATCTTCATTGTATTCGATGGTTATATCGTCAAAAAGCTCATTCTGGCATACGCTGATCCTTCCCATTCTTATAAGTTCGAGAATGCCTAAGAAAGTAACGATGATGTCTGTCTTTGATGAAGATGAGGATAAAAGCTTTTTAAAACTGAAGCTTTTATGCGTCCTGCCATAGTCGTCAATACTTCTGATCTTATCCACCAGATTGACTTCTTCTTTTTCTATCTCACCGAATTTGCTCCTTATCGGGTCTATCTTTTCAACCTGTCTTCTTATGACCTGGTTAAATACGTCTTTGAGCTTTAACAGGGTAAGTCCGTCAAGAAGTTTGTCAAGGTCGACAGGCTCTTCATAAGCCTTTACGTCATCGGGTATCGTAGGAGGCTTATAAAGGATCTTTGCCGCGTCGAACTGTTTATCCTTAAGCTCGTATGAGATATATTTATAAAGCTTATATTCAAGGAGCCTTTCAACAAGTTCTGTACGCGGATCTTCAGATTCGCCGTCTCCGTCCTCATCGGTCTTGGGAAGGAGCATACGGGACTTGATATTTAAGAGCATGGCGGCAATGACAAGAAATTCGCTCATTACTTCCATGTCTTTTTCCTGCATGGCGTGAATATATTCCATGTACTGATCCGTGATGGTGACAATTGGAATATCATAAATATTAATCTTGTTTTTCTCGATAAGATGCAGCAAAAGGTCAAGCGGACCTTCAAATGCATCAAGTTTTACGGGTATGGACATCTTATCCCTCTCCGGTACATTTATTATTGTTATCATTCTGAAACTCAAGCACGATAAGCTCCGGTCTGTTGAATATTCTTAAGTTAGAATATGTCGCTCCGAGTCCTCTGGATATCACAAGATATTTATCTTCATGAGGCTTGTACATACCGCCGCTGTATTTTGGAAAAAATTTAAGCTGCGGAGTGATGATGCCTCTTCCGAAGAACCTTATGAATCCACCGTGAAGATGACCTGAAAGCACAAGATCCGCTCCCCATTCAAAGAAGCTTTCACAGTCGGCGGGATTATGGACCGTCAGAATGTTGTAAGCCGTCTTATCGGCTGCGCCGAGAGCGTCTGTGATAAGATCAACGCTGACAGGCTCTGCGTTAAAGCGCTTATAATTTGATTCAGGAAGATTAAGACCGTAAAGTACGGCTCCGTGAAAACCAATGCTTTCATCATCCATGAGTTCTTCCGAAAAAACGCCTGTATTGATCGTTTTATAAAGCTCGGGATCGCTGTGCTTAAGATTTTCTTCATGGTTTCCCTTGATGAGGTAAAAATCATATCTTTTGGAAAGCCAGCGGCACAGTTCTTTCGAATATCCGTTATCATGGCTCCTGTCAAAAAGGTCTCCGGCCGAAATAACGGCGTCGGCTCCGATGTCATATATCTTCTTTTTAAGCTTTAGATTTTTTTTGCCGAAATGATTATTATGCAGATCGCTTATAAGCAGCACGCGTTTTCCGCAGAGTTCATCCGGTATCTTAGAAGATCTTATTGTAAATATCTGAGTATCAATGTAGCTGTTGTTGAGCTTGTTAATAAAATAAAGTATCAGCAAAGCTGCAAGAATGTATATAACAGGCATCATCCTGCTTCACCTCGCTTATGATTTTATGACAGACTTTTGATCAGTTCAAGGGCTTCGTCATATTCAAATTCATCAAGATGAGCCCTGGCCTTGTCGATCGTTTCTTTCTGTTCCTTTGATAAAAGATATGTGGCAAGTCTTGCGAACAGTTCTTCGGCAGCGGAACTGTCATAATCCTCTAAAGCCTGTGACAGCTTATCGACAGTATCGCGGAATTCTTTAGGTGTAACGCTTTCCGCCGGTATCTCATGCTGAGGATTATTATCGTCAGGAATATTGTCTTTTATCTCACGAAGAACGGCCTTGTATTCGTTAATGAAATCAAACAGGTACAGGCTGATATACTCTTTGTCCGATTTCTTTCCCGCTTCTTCAAGTTTTAAAGCCATATCGGAAAGATTCATGGCTCCGATGCTCTTTGAAGAACTCTTTACCGAGTGGACAAAGGTTGTAAAGTCAGTATAATTTCCTTTTTTAAACGCATCGTTGATATTATTGATGGTTTTGTCCACGGAACCCGCATAGGTTTTTAAGATGTCTTTATATGCGTCCATATCGCCCATACAGCTGGTAAGTCCTTTTGAGACATTTATCTTTTTCATGGAAAGACTTGCTTTGGTTTCTGATGGCGGCGCCATAGGAACAACATTTTCAGCTGCGCCGATATGCCCGCTCTGGAGCTGTTTTTCCTTCGGAAGCCATCTCATTATCACCTGTTTTAAGGCTTTGAGTTCTACAGGCTTTGCGAGGAAATCATTGAAACCGTTCTCAAGAAACATTATCTGCGCGTCTTTTACTGCGTTGGCGGTAAATGCGATTATAGGGACGTTCTTACAGTAATCGCTGTCCGGCGTCTTCCTGATGATCCTGGTGGTATCCACACCGTCGATCTGAGGCATCATATGATCCATAAAGATTATATCGTAATCCTGGTGCTCATGTATCATGTCGATGGCTTCAAATCCTCCTGAAGCGGTATCCACCTGCATCTTGTAGGATTTAAGAAGTCCTTCCGTAACCTTAAGATTGACAAGGTTATCGTCAACCAGAAGCACCTTCGCCTGAGGAGCGATAAATGAAAAGTCTGAAGTGAGCGTCTTTCCGTTCTCTCTTGATTCTCCGTTAAGAATAGGGACTATGCTCAGATAATGCGTAGGCTTGCTTATTATAAGCAGTCTGTTGTCAAAATCAATATCCGGCTTTTCGCCGTATTTATTCATATTGGTTATTCCGACAATGATATTCTTCGGTTCTTCTTCCTTAAAATACTTCATGACCTGATCTATCCCGGATTCATAGTCAAAGAAGATGTGCGTATAATGGTTGCAGTTCATCAGCACGTAGAACTCTTCCGGATCATCTGTGCTTTCATGACGTATATTAAGATATTCGAATAACCTGCTTAAGTTGTTAAGATAATATCTGTTGGTATCATACAGGAGAACATACAGTTTTTCCGGATCTTTGACGCTTGCGCTCGGCTGCATGTCGACGATCTTCTGAATAATGTCAACTGTAAATGTAGTACCGACTCCGTAAGCGCTCTGTATCTTGATGTTTCCTCCCATAAGCTCGCAGAGCCTTTTGGTTATGGCAAGTCCGAGACCGGTTCCCTGTATATTCCTGTTCCTTCTGGTATCCACCTGCTGGAATTCACCGAATATAGCCTCAAGATTTTCCGGTTTTATGCCTATTCCGCTGTCGTTGACAACAATTGTGATCTTTATATCCGTTTGAGAAAGGATCTCATAATCAATATTAAGGCTGACAAAACCTTCAGTGGTGAATTTCGCCGCATTGGTAAGAAGGTTGAGCATTATCTGTTTAACCCTTATCTCATCACCGTAAAGGAGCATTGGTATCCTGGGGTTCATATTTACATAGAAAGCTACCTTCTCATGGTTTATCTTGGTGCTTATTATATTGATAACATCGTTAACACTGGAGCTGAAATTGTAATTGGTATCGATCAGCTCTATCTTGCCGGCCTCAATCTTTGAAAAATCAAGTATGTCATTGATGATGCCAAGAAGATTATTGGATGCTATCTTGATCGTATTGATGTACTCCCCGTTGGTACCGGTTGCCGCTCCGTTCTGGATGAGAAGCTCCACCATACCGCAGATGGCGTTCATAGGGGTTCTTATCTCATGGGACATATTTGCGAGGAAATCGGATTTGGTCTTATTGGCGGCTTCCGCCTCGGATCTCTTCTCATCGACCTCTTCAAGAAGTTCCTGTATCTTAGCGGTCTTGTGCTTTGAATATCTTAAAGCATTGGTACTGAAAAGGATGAGCAGGATGATCGTAAGCTGACCAATGATCAGCGAAAAAAAGCTGATCGCGAAATCCTGCTTTGATATTCCGTTATTGTAGATCGTATCCGGAAACCACATCTTTGAGCCGGCAAATAAAAAAACACTGAAAGCCAGTATTGACAGATTGAGTCTGATCTCCGCATACATCGAGCTGATGCATGTTATAGCCAGCACAAGAACAGGTATATAACCTATCTTGTCCATCTGAAAACCATACAGCGTGACCATGCCCAAAAGGAGCATAGGCGGACAATACTTGGTGATCTTCTGGTTGATATACCTGTTGGTTGTGACCAATATGCCTATTATCGCAGATATACCCGCGTAGATGATGAGGTATTTCGGCAGGTTCATCTGTGTTGAAAAGACTATAAAATATGTACATAACAAGACATGTATGAAAAGTACCACTCTGGATACGAACCGGAAATCAAACAATCTTTATTCCCCCTTAAAGGATTCGCATACGGCTGAAAAATCATCCGAATATTCCGTAAATACGTCGATAAGGTCCGGATCAAAATGTGTTCCCTTCAGGTTGGTCATGATCTTAAGAGCCTGTTCGTGTGAAAAAGGCTCCTTGTAAGACCTTTTTGTAGTCAGCGCGTCATATACATCGGCAATGGCCATGCATCTTGCAGTAAAAGGAATATCCGAACCCGAAAGTCCGTAAGGATAACCGCTGCCGTCCCATCTTTCATGGTGGTAAAGCGCCATATCCCTTGCTACATGCAGGAAAGTATTGTCAGGGATCTGATTGATACATTTTTCAAATGCTATGCCGCCGAGTATTGTATGCTGTTTCATGAATTCAAATTCTGTATCGTCAAGGAAACTCGTCTTGGTAAGTATATTGTCATTAATACCTATCTTACCGACATCATGCAAAGGCGCGGCTCTGAGCATATCTTCCTTAAGCGAAGGAGTAAGGATGTCCTGATATCTGTAATCGCCAGAAAGTTTCTCAACAAGAAGCTTGAGATAATCCGCGGTACGCCTTGCATGTCCTCCGGTGATCTTATCGCGGAATTCCACAAGTTCGGTAATACTCATCACAATGACATCCTGAAGCCTTTCAACCATCTCCGTCTGTTCGGAAACAGCAAGCTCAAGTCTGTTTCTGTATGTGTTGAGTTCTATCTGCATTGCAACTCTTCGAAGCATATCTT
>CACZSY010000208.1 GCA_902783965.1 uncultured Lachnospiraceae bacterium | reverse complement strand
GGTTAAAACAGCTGATAAAGGATGATCAGATACAGGGCGTGATATATCATGTGCTCAGGGGATGTCTGGTATATGACTTCGAATATAAAATAATTGAAGAAGAACTTGGAAAAATGGGGATACCTGTCATAAGACTGGAAAGCGATTACAACGAAGAAGATGTTGAACAGTTAAGGATCAGGATAGAGGCGTTTATCGAACTTATAAAACTAAAACAGGAGCCTGAGAAACACAGAGCTTTAAGGAGGGATTTCTGATGGGAAAATATTATATCGGACTTGACGGAGGATCGACATATCTTAAAGCTGCACTTATCGGAAACGGAAAAGTCATAGATACGATGGTCCGCAATACTGGGATCGACAATGACGGCACGGCAAGAAAGCTTGCGGGACAGCTGTGTGAGAACAACGGGATACGGGCGTCACAGATAGGTTATATAATGGCGACCGGATACAGCCGCAAGGTTTTAGAGATAGCCGATGACGATATCTCTGAGATAACAGCCCATGCTTACGGCGTCAGGCTGACCGCTCCCAAAGAATACCGACCGGGAATGATAATAGACATCGGAGGACAGGATTCCAAGATCATTTATCTTGACAGTAATTACACAGTAAAAAATTTCTGTATGAATGATAAATGCGCTGCCGGGACCGGAAAGTTTATGGAGGTAATTGCCCAGATACTTGAGACCACGATAGATAATGTGGGACCTTTGTCGCTTGAAGCGAAGAATCCCTGCGATATCAACAGCACCTGCGTTGTATTTGCACAGTCTGAGGTGATATCGCTTGTGGCAAGAAAATACGACCGAAGGGACATACTTGCCGGAATGCACATATCGATGGCAAAGCGCATAGTTAAAATGATGAAAAAGTCGGAGAGGGACACGGATATCCTCATGACGGGAGGAGGTTCGCTTAACACTGGACTTCACAGGGCGTTTGAGGAAGAACTTATGAGAGACGTATATGTTGCCTCCTATCCACAGTTCAACGGCGCGATAGGGGCGGCGCTTATAGCGAGCGAAAGAGGGTGAAGAGATGGGCGTTTCATTATTGTTAGAGAGCATGGCCGCAGCGGCTTCGGTTGGAATGGGCTGCGGTACCTGCTGCGGTTCAGGGATCAGTACCGCGCTTTACGGTTATCTGACTACACATACCAGAGATATAAAGAATTCATTTAAGGCTTTCATCGATTTCTTTTTGGGAAAGTTCATCGCGGTGATACTGCTCTGCATTGCGGCGTCGTTGGCAGGAGGAAATGTTTTTGATGAAACGGGAAGGGTTCTGGGAATAAAAGCAGCGGTCATAGTTGACGTTATAATGCTTGCAGCGGGTATATGGCTGTTGGCGGACTGGATAAGGGAAAGACTGGGGATCCACAGCTGCAAGACCTGCAAAGGATGCGGTAAAGCCGGCGGTAAAGCCGGCAGGAAAGCCGGCAGGCAGGGACGCGCGGCTCTCTTTGGCATGGGGTTCGGATACGGCATATCACCGTGCGCACCGCTTATTCTTATGACTGGTTATGCGGCAACGCTGCCGGCCGGCACTGCGGCTGTGCTCGGAGCTGTATTTGCCCTGGCAAGCACCGTCTCGCCGGCGTTATTGATGCTGGTGCTTTCGGGAGCGCTCGCAAAGCAGATGAGAAAAGAGATACCGCAGTATCTTACCTGGTTCAGATTAGGCTGTTATATAATACTGATCGCGATGTTCGCGACAGAAATTGTAAAGGAGGTTGTGTTATCATGAGAAAGAAAACATTGGCAGCTATTGCGCCGGTATATACGGCGATCTGTCTTTCATACGGAGCATTCAGCGGGATAAATCTTCCGATCGCGGACAGCAGTTCGGCGACGGAAAAAAGCGCGTCGGTAACTTCATCGGCCTTGCAGTCGCAGACATCAGAGTCTTCGGACGATCCTTCGACAACTGGAAGAAAGAAAAGGCATGGAAGAGGTTCGGGCTATGAACAGAGCAGCACATATGAAGACGGTTCGGGCATTAACAGTCAGGAAGATGCAGGGACAGCCATTACGGGTGATTCAACATCTGACGTGCCGACACTCAATGAATATCTAAAGAATCTAAAATGCGGCGGCTGCGGACACGGCTGTAATCTCCTTAATCCAAGATGCATGCGCGGTGCGAGAAAACAGAGTTCAGCGACTGAAGAATATAATGAGATCTACGGTTAACTTAATTCGGGAAGTGCTCCTTTTTAGCTTCACAAGGGAGCACTTTTTCGTGTATAATGGGGAAAAGCCGTTTTTCGGACAAATGAAGTCCGCAGAACCCGGACATGGAGGTGTGTCATGCCGATGATACTGATAGTGGATGATGAGCCCGATATCATAAAACTGATCAGCCGTTATGCGGCGCGCGAGGGTTACGAAGTGACGTCGGCAGAGGACGGCGGAAAAGCTATAGAGATGTGCGCCGCACAAGACTTCGATCTGATCGTCATGGATGTCATGATGCCTGATACCGACGGTTTTACCGCCTGCAAGAAGATTAAAGAATTTAAGGATATTCCTGTCATCATGCTGTCCGCAAGAGGAACGGAATTTGACAAGCTTTTCGGTTTTGAAGTAGGGGTCGATGATTACGTTACCAAACCATTTTCACCGTTGGAGCTTATGGCTCGTATTAAAGCTGTGATGAACCGTCATAATACCTATGTGCCGAAAGACGCTGCTTCGGGTGCTGGCGCAGGAAACTCACATATGCCGAAAGGCGTGGATGATAACGGCGTTATCTCAACAGCCGGAATAGAGATAGATACTCTGGGGATGACCGTTACCGTTGACGGAAAATGCAAGGAACTTACAGCAAAAGAATTCGCTCTGCTCATGTTATTTATGAACAACAGAGGCATAGTCCTTACGCGGGACAGGATCCTTAACGAGGTATGGGGATATGACAGCTTTGGAGTTGACCGTACTGTCGACTGGCAGATCAAGCTTCTGAGAAACAAGCTGGGTTCTGCCCGGGACTGCATCAAAACGGTTAGGGGGGTAGGATATAAATTTGAAGCCTAGAACAAGAACATTCCAGAAAAAGCTGTTCGGCTGTTTTGTATTGTTTACAGCTGTAATATTTACAGTTTTGTGGCTGGTGCAGACGGTCCTGCTGCAAAGCTTCTATAACAGAATGATCATGAATAATACAAGAGCGGCCGCAGATAAGATCAATGCTTACAATACGGACGAAGATGTGTCCGAACAGCTTGATGAGATATCGAGAAATAATTCTCTTCTTATATATGTAACCGACGAAGACGGAAATCTGCTTTATTCCGCCGATGAATATAAGAAGGTTAAAAAATATGATAATGACGGCGGAGAAAATGTGAGCAGGGGAAAAAGCAATAAAGTACGTAAAGAAGCGCATCTTCATTACAGAGAGCTGCCGGATGAATTTGAAGAATTCTTTTCAAAACTTACCGGTGGAGACGCTGCGCAGGCCCAGCTGCTTACGGAGAACATGTACTTTTACGGAAAATACATAGAGTATGAAGAGGGAAAGAACGCGATCCTTTTTGTGGGAACCAATCTTAACGCCATGGGTTCGACAGCGCGCATCATCAGGATACAGCTTCTTATAGTTTCTGTTCTTTCTGTTGCGATCGGATTTATTCTGGCATTTTTCATGTCGAGAAGCTTTTCACGCCCGATAGCGCAGCTCAACCGGAAAGCGCGTTCTCTTGGCGAGGACGTTGAAAAAACGGACGACTACAAAGGCTTTTGCGCAGAGCTGGATGAGCTTGATTCAACGCTTGACAGAACGGATGAGAAGCTTAAGAAGAATAAGGAGTTTCAGCATGAGCTGCTTGCAAATGTTTCTCATGACCTGCGCACCCCGCTGACGATGATCAAGGGATACGCGGAGATGATAAGGGACATTTCGCATGAGGACGCAGATCAGTGCACCGAAGACGTGGCTGTTATCGTCAGGGAGTCGGACAGGCTTACCGCCCTCGTCAACGAGATAATGGAGTATTCCGAGCTTCAGATGGCTGATGGCGAACCGGTCATGGACAGGACAGATCTAAGCGGGCTCGTTTCAGTCACGATCGATAATTTTGAAAGTCTTTATTCAAAAGAAGGGTATACATTTGAGCGAAAGATAGCGGAGAACATATATGTTACTGCCAATGGATCGAAACTTACAAGAGTCGTTTATAATCTCGTGGATAATGCCATAAGACACGCCGGTGAAGACAAATGGATAGGCGTTGCGCTTAAGAATGAACAGGGGAAGGCCGTTTTAGAGATATCGGATCACGGAGACGGGATAGCGGAAGAAGAGCTTGAACATCTTTGGGATAAATACTATACAAGCCGCCGGCGTGACGGAAAAGGAATCTTTGGTCTGGGGCTTGCTATCGTAAAACAGATCGTAATTCAGCATAACGGCACATATGAAGCCGTATCTGAGCCGGGAAAAGGAAGCCTGTTCAGGATAGGATTGAAAACGGAGCAGGATCATTGATGAAAAGGAGGAGCGTACCATGTTTAAAAAATATCCGCAGCTTAACGGCGCATGGGAGGAACCGGGAGTTATAGGAAACAGAATAGAGATAGAGGGTTCTAAGATAGTTATATTATGGAGAAACTCTCCGACACTTGAGACGGGTTTTTCCGTTTCCGAAGAGGATGGAGGACTGCTTCTTAAGCTTAAGAAGACAGGACTTTCCTACACAACGGGGGGAGCTGAATACGCCAATGTCACAAGAATTTTTTACAAGGACGAAAAACTTGAATTTGTCAAATATTTTCCGATAACGGGAGAATCAAAGGATGTTTTAAAAAAGACTGCCAACTCAAGATACGGAAATTATGAGATCTGCGACGAGATACTTAAAGAACTGCAGGGCGAGTGGGAAAATGAAAGAGGATATATGGATCTGACGATCAAAAAAGACGTTATGACCATGAACGGGGATTCAAGAAAGATTCATGTCTTAAAGCCGGCAGGCGAAAGCGGGGAGAGGTATGTGATCGCCGACCACGATCCTTCCGTATACGAGTGGAGAGGTCTTACAAGGTTTGAATATTACGGCGGAGTGCTGCACACCAATATGATAATCTGCGACGGCCCGACGGTGACATTGAATTTTACTAAGAAGAAGTCTTGAATTTTACGAAAATTACAGTAAATTTATTGAATTGTTGGTAAATGGGACTTGTTTTTGCATTTATATTGTAATAAAATGTTAATTAGTGGACTTATGGAGGTGTTGCTGATGAGCATTCAATTATTGGACAAGACCAGAAAGATCAATAAACTTTTACATAATAACAATTCCCACATGGTGGTCTTTAATGATATCTGTGATGTGCTCGGAGAGATATTGGGATCCGATGTCGTCGTCCTGAGCAGGAAAGGAAAAGTGCTTGGCATTAATAAAAGAGACGATATTATACCTATCAGGGAATTCAGGTCTGATGACATCGGCAATTTTATAGATGACATACTTAATGAAAGACTTTTGAACATACTTTCCACCAAAGAAAACGTCAATCTTGCCACACTCGGGTTTGAAGACGTAAGATATAACGATTACAAGGCGATCATATCTCCAATAGAGATAGCGGGCGAGAGACTTGGGACGCTTATCATTTATAAACTTAAGGAAGAATATTCCATTGACGATATCATCTTAAGCGAATATGGTACTACTGTTGTAGGCTTGGAGATGCTTAGGGCTGTCAATGAAGAAAATGCCGAAGAGAACCGTAAGATCGCAATAGTAAGATCCGCAATACAGACTCTGTCGTCATCCGAGCAGGAAGCCATCAAGAGAATATTTGAAGCGCTGGGCGGCACGGAGGGTATACTTGTAGCGAGCAAGATAGCGGACAAGTACGGAATTACGAGATCTGTGATCGTCAATGCGATAAGAAAGTTTGAAAGCGCGGGCGTGATCGAATCCCGTTCGAGCGGAATGAAAGGAACCTACATAAGAGTTATTAACGACGCGGTATTTCATGAATTGAGATTATTGGAGAATGAAAAGGAAAATGATCTATGAACAGACTGAGCGATAAACCAAGACAGGCGATCGGCAATAAGATAGAGAACATAAAAGAAAACATAAAAGAGAAAAAAGAGAATATAAGCAGGCAGCAGGCGGAAAATGAGATGGCTCGAAAAAGTTATGACGATGCCGTTGAGAATCTTAAGCAGATAATGGCGGAACGCGGGCTTGCCGATAACAAAGATAAAGATTAGGGAGAAATCTGAATGGGAAAGAATATTATGATATGTGACGATGCTGTTTTTATGAGGATGATGATAAAGAACATCCTTACAAAAAACGGTTATACGATTGCAGCGGAAGCAGAAAACGGATTAAAGGCTGTTGAAAAATACAAAGAGGTATCGCCGGATCTTGTGCTCATGGACATTACGATGCCGGAGATGGACGGGATCGAGGCTCTTAAAAGAATAAAGGCGATCGATGACAACGCAAAGGTTATCATGTGTTCGGCTATGGGACAGCAGGCGATGGTCATTGAATCGATACAGTCGGGAGCCATGGATTTCATTGTAAAACCGTTTCAGGCTGACCGTGTGATCGAAGCGGTTAAAAAGGCGATAGGATAAATATATTTATACAGGGAGATAACTATGTCTGTAAACAGCGTTGTCAAAGCAGGCGACAGGATAATTCTGGTAAAACTGGAAAATCACAGACCTGTTTCAGAACGGAAGTACAATAGCAGAATAATTGAATTACTGGATTATGACACAGCCACCATAAGCGTGCCTACGGATGAGGGAAGAGTAATACCATTATCTATAGGTGCGGTATACAGGATGAGCTATTCATCTCCGGAAGGACTGTTCACCTGCGAATGCGAAGTGCTGGACAGGTTCAGGGATAAAGACACATTTAAACAGTTGATAAAGTTTCATACGGTATTCGAAAGAGTACAGCGAAGAGAGTATTTCAGGATAGATATCATACGTGATTTCGATATAATGCAAGTGAAAAAAGAAGATGAGATTGTTGTAGAAAGGATAAGGAACAATAATACTGTTTCCGACGCTGATAAGAGCAGAAGTTTGCTCGAACTTGGAGATTTCTTCACTGTTAAGAGCATAGACATAAGCGGCGGCGGTATCAGATTCTTGAGCGACAGGGAGCTTGATAATAACGGACTGCTTCTTGTATATCTGGAATTTGAGACTGTCAATAAGCTTTACCGCCTTGTGCTGCCGGCAGTCATCATCGACTACACAATAGACAGGGAACGGATGAGATTCGAGTACAGGATAAGATTTAAGGATCTTAAAAGAACGGAACGAGAGAGCATAATAAGATATTTGTTTGAAGAGGAAAGAAAGCGCAGGCATAAGTATTTAAAATGAAAGAAGTACTTGTTGTTGATGATTCCGCATTTATGAGAAGGATAACGGCCGATATCATAAATGCCGATAAAAGATTTTCGGTTACCGGCTTTGCTTCTGACGGATTTGAAGCGCTGGATAACATATACAGTAATTACGGCAGATATTCTGCGGTGATCCTTGACATTAATATGCCGAGGCTGACCGGAATAGATGTGCTGAAAGAATTAAAACGGCATAATTTGGACATGAAAGTCATAGTGAGCAGTTCGATAACGGTTCCTATGGCTGCTGAGACTATTATGGCTCTGGAGCTTGGCGCTTTTGATTTTATCACAAAACCGGCAAAGCTCGCCGATATAGGAAGTTCGGGATTTGCGAGAGATCTTATGGCAAAGCTGTGTGAAGCATGCTCGGAAGAAGTGATCGACGAACCGGTCGAAGATGAACCGGCTGTAATAGAACCTGAGATCGTGCCTGCTATCCATGAGTTTACCATAAAAGCTTTCGATAAATATGAAAAGGAAGCCGTAAGAAAACTGCACAGCAATCTGGCATTTGATAAGGCGGACGGTGTTGTCGGAGACAGTGACAGGATCGTATTCATAGCGGCGTCCACAGGCGGACCTAAGGTGCTGATGGAACTTTTACCGCTTATTGATAAGAAGACAACCGTACCGATCGTGATACTCCAGCATATGCCTAAGGGCTTCACGCATCATCTCGCAAAAAGGCTTAACGATATCAGCACAGTGCCTGTAAAGGAGATGCAGGACGGAGATGTACCTGAACCGGGCTGTATTCATCTTGTGAAGGGCGGCTGCCATCTTATGTTCGAGAAAGACCAAGACACACCGTTCTTCCATATAGAAAGATCGACTCCGGTAAGAGGACTGATGCCGTGCGCAGACGTGGCTATCGGCACACTGGAGAATATGTCATATAAAGACGTGCTGTTCGTGGTACTTACGGGAATGGGAAATGACGCTACCGAAGGAATAAGAAGTTATAAGAAGAACAACAGATGCACCGTGATCGTTCAGAATGAAGAAAGCTGCACCGTTTACGGAATGCCGAGATCGATCGTAAATGAAGGACTGGCTGACAAGGTTCTTCCGATAGATAAAATAGCGCGCGAGATCAATCACTTTTCGGGGGTGAAGAAGTATGGACGTTAGTCAGTATCTGGATCTTTTCATAGATGAAACTCGGGAACACATACAGTCCCTTAACGATAATATCCTTCTGCTCGAACAGGAGCCGGAGAATATGGATACCATTAACGAGATATTCAGGGCGGCTCATTCCCTGAAGGGCATGTCGGGAACGATGGGCTATGTAAGAATGCAGAAGCTCACCCACGATCTTGAAAATGTATTCTCCGAAGTTAGAAGCGGCAATATGAAGGTCAGCAGCAAACTGATCGATATCATGTTCCGCGCGCTTGACGCGATAGAAGCTTATCTTCAGACCATAGTGGATACCTCGACCGAAGGAACCGAAGACAATCAGGATATAATCGATGATCTGAACAAGGTGCTTAAGGAAGGCACCGCGCAGGATAAGGAGGAAGAAACGCAGGAGCAGGCCACTTTGACTGCGGCAGCGTCGTCGGGGACGGGCGGATATGAAGACATACCAATTGACGAGTTCCTTCGCGGCGCGATAGAAGACGCCAAAGAGGATAATATGACGGTATTCGGGCTTACCGTTACTCTTGACGACAACTGTATGCTCAAGGGAGCAAGAGCGTTTCTGGTATTGAGGGCTCTTGAAGGCGTCGGTGAACTGATGAAAGCGGTTCCGGATGTGGATTCCATAGAGAATGAAGAATTTGAGAACAGTTTTTCACTTCTTGTCGTAACTGACCAGCCGATGGAAGCAGTTAAGGGTGTTGTTGAAAATGTATCTGAGATAAAAAATGTAAGGATAGGTCAGGTTACGGCGGATGCCGTTAAGCAGGCCAAGAAGGAAGAACCGAAACCTGCTCCGGCTGCTGTCAAAGAGGCGCCGCAGGCACAGGAGACGGGAAGCGGGAATAACGCTGCGGATAACAATGCTTCGGCAAAAGAAACCGAGACCGCTAAGGATGCTTCCAAAGATAATAAAGCAGGTCATAAGGAAGGCGGCAAATCACAGGGTACCAGAAGCATAAGGGTGGATATCGAAAAGCTCGATAATCTTATGAATATGGTGAGCGAGCTTGTCATCGCCAAGAACGGTCTGAGCACCGTTGTCGGCAGACTGAAAACGGGCAGCCGCCAGATCAATGAAAGAATAGAATATCTTGAAAATATAACCACCAATCTTCATGAAGCCGTCATGAAGGTCAGAATGGTGCCGATAGATTCGGTTGTCAGCAGATTCCCGAGAATGATAAGGGATCTTTCGAGAAAGCTTGACAAGAAGATGGAACTTGTCATGACAGGTGAGGATACCGAACTTGACAGGACTGTTATAGATGAACTCGGAGATCCGCTGATGCACATACTAAGGAACAGCGCCGATCATGGAATAGAGTCCGCGCAGGTAAGAGCCGAACTCGGAAAACCTGAGGTCGGAACCATAAGTCTTAATGCATATCAGGCAGGCAACAACGTTATAATCGAGGTTTCCGATGACGGCGGCGGTGTTAATGTTGAAAAGGTTAAGAGCAAAGCGCTTTCAAAGGGACTGATCACACAGGAACATGCGGATACCATGTCGGATGACGAAGCAGTAGGTCTTTTGTTCATGCCGGGATTTTCAACGGCGGACAAGATATCGGATGTTTCCGGAAGAGGCGTCGGGCTTGATGTTGTAAAGAGCAAGATCGAATCGCTCGGCGGAACGGTTGAATGCAAGTCGGCATTGCATAAGGGAAGTACATTTATCATCACGCTTCCTCTGACGCTTGCGATCATGCAGTCGCTTCTGGTGGACATCGGAGGAGAAAAATATGCGATGCCGCTGAGTAATATCCAGACCATAGAAGAAATACCAGTAGATATGGTCAAGAGCATCAATTCAAGTGAAGTGATCGAACTCCGGGGAAGAGTGATCCCGCTCTTCAGGCTGGCTGAGATCCTTGAATGTGAGAAGGGTGAAGAGTCGGAAGTCCTTACGGTTATTGTAGCCAATAAAGGAGAAAAGCTCGGGGCGTTTGTTGTTGACGGATTATATGAACAGCAGGAGATAGTTATTAAATCTCTCGGAAAATATGTTGATGCCGGAAAGCTGATAATAGGAGCGACAATACTCGGAGACGGCGAAGTATCACTGATACTTGACGCGACGGTATTGATATGATGAGGTGAGATCATGAAAGAAAAATATATAATTGTCAGGACTGCCGGAGAGCTTTACGGAATACATATAAGCTGTGTTGAAAATATAGTAAAACCGCAGAATATCACCAGAATGCCGCTGGTTCCGGATTATTTTAAGGGACTGGTCAATCTGAGAGGCGAGGTGCTTGCCGTTATGAGTTTAAGGTCAAGGTTGGCGCTTCAGGGAGAAGATGACTGTTCAAAGGCAAGGATAGCCGTGCTGAAATTCGAAGATCAGTCGAGACTCGGTCTTCTGGTGGATGAGGTGATAGGAGTTTCGGAAGTTGAAGGCGATGAGATCGAAGATATCTCCAAAGATTCCGAATTTATCAAAGGGATCGGAAAGACCGGCACAGGTATTTTCGCCGTCCTTGATATTGACAGGATAACTGATGTAAGCACACAAGACGCAGTTTCGGAAGGGTGAAATACCGACGGGCAAGACCTGCGTAAAGACATGGATGTTATAGAATACAGGAAAGACAGAGGATTATAAAGTGGCTGATTTTGATCTTAATAACATGAACGATATTCAATACGATGTCCTGAGGGAGATCGGAAATATAGGAGCGGGAAATGCTACAACAGCTCTTGCACAGATGATAAATACCAGAGTGGATATGAAGGTTCCTGTGGTATCGCTCCTTGACTTTAAGGATCTTCCGGATATAATCGGAGGCGCGGAAACACTGGTCGCCGGAATACTTCTGACCCTTTCGGGGGAGATAAACGGAATGATGATGTTCGTTCTTGAGAAAGCTTCCGCGCATCGCCTTGTTGATCTTCTTATGGGAACGGAATCCGATCCATCGGAAGAATTCAATGAGATGGAGATATCGGCTCTGGCAGAGATAGGAAATATCATCTCGGGCGCGTATCTGTATTCGGTTTCAGCGATGACCAATCTTTTTGTTAAACCGTCCGTTCCGTATACTTCAATAGATATGGCGGGAGCTATCTTAAGCGTACCGGCTATAGAATTCGGAAAAGTGGGGGATAAAGCATTATTCATTAAGACTCAGTTTGGCGAGGGCGTAAATGAGATCAACGGATATTTCATTCTTGTGCCGACGCTTGAATCTTACGGAAAG
>CACZSY010000207.1 GCA_902783965.1 uncultured Lachnospiraceae bacterium | reverse complement strand
CACCGCCGTAGATAACGCCGTATTTTGTTACGTCAACAGGCTCTGAAAGGAAGCATGATGAAACGTCTGCTACCAAAGTCTTGCCCTTTGTATTAGGAAGTGTCTTAAACTTTGTTCCGTAAATTGTATTGTTCTCACAGATATATACATAGTCGGCGTTCTCTGAGATCGGAAGATCTGAGCAGTCAGGTATGTATGAGAAAGTCTTGTCGGCTGATGAAGCTACCGCATTAGCCTGACCATATTTCTGAGCCTCCTGATATGCTTTCTTTGCCCACTGACCTGTGATGATATAATCAGCCACTTTATTTTTCATAAGGTTCATAGGAATCATTGCAAACTGCTGTGAAGCTCCTCCCTGTAAGAAAAGAACCTTATAATTATCAGGAATATTCATCAGGTCGCGAAGATCCTGCTCTGCCGCATCGATGATCTCCTGATAAGCCTTTGATCTGTGGCTCATTTCCATAACCGACATTCCTGTGCCATTGTAATCTAACATCTCATCTGCTGCTTCTTTTAATACTTCCTCAGGTAAAACAGCCGGACCTGCTGAAAAATTATAAACTCTTGCCACTTGAAAGGCCTCCTTAAATATAAAGATATTATGATGTTACTGTTAACAGCAACATATGATAAATAATTCCTTAACTTAACAGTCTCGATTATAAAACTCTGTTAAAATTATGTCAAGCATTAATTATAACAAATATATTCATGATCATGATTAAGTCGCCAAAAGCAGATTACAGATTATTTGGCGCTGTAATCATTACATGATTTACAGATCTTCTTCCGATATCGCTTCCGAATTGGCCTTGCCCGGAGCAACCATCGGCCATACTTTTTCATCGCAGTCTATAACGGCTTCGATAACCACAGGTATGTTAAGGCTTATAGCTTCCTTAAGCACATCCTCAACCTGCTCCCTCTCTGTGATCCTGTAGGCTTTCGCTCCCATTGCTTCTGATACTTTTACAAAATCAACACAGTCGTTAAGAGTTGTATATGAATATCTCTTTCCGTAAAGAAGATCCTGCCACTGTCTTACCATACCGAGAACGTGATTATTGAATACGATCTCGATAACCGGAATATTGTATCTGGTCGCCGTCGCGAGCTCGTTCATATTCATTCGAAAACATCCGTCTCCGGCAAGGTTTATGCATACCTTGTCAGGTCTTCCGGTCTTGGCTCCTATGCAGGCGCCGAGTCCGTATCCCATGGTCCCGAGTCCGCCCGAAGTAAGCAGGCTTCCTGAATGATCATATTTATAGAACTGTGCGGCCCACATCTGATGCTGTCCAACGTCTGTCGAGATGATCGCGTCTCCCTTTGTCAGCTCATAAAGCTTTTCAACGATATAAGGGCCTGTAAGTCTGTCCTGATGATAGGTCAGAGGATATTTTTCCCTCATCTCTTTAACGTAAGCCATCCACTCCGAATGATCGGCGTCTTCGATCCTTGAATTAAGTATATCAAGAACCCTCGCTACATCTCCGATAACACTCTGGTCTACGATGATATTCTTGTTGATCTCGGCCGGATCCACATCTATCTGAAGGATCTTTGCCTTTGTCGCGAATTTGCTTGCGTTTCCGGTTACCCTGTCGCTGAATCTCGCGCCGAGTACCACAAGGAGATCGCACTCATTAACCATCTTATTGCTGGTCTTGGTTCCGTGCATTCCGAGCATTCCCATATATCTGTCATCATTGCCCGGGAAAGCGCCCTTGCCCATCAATGAATCGCAGACAGGCGCATCGATCTTTTGCGCAAATACTCTTACCTGCTCATCCGCCCTTGCTATAACAGCTCCGCCGCCGATGAATACAACCGGCTTCTCCGCTTTTCTGATAAGCTTTAACGCGGCTTCGATATCTTCTTCAAGTATTGTATCCGTTGTAGGAAGTACTTTTTCAGGTACTATCGGCTCAAATTCTATCTTAACATCAGGAGCCGTTACGTTCTTGGTTATATCTACGAGCACAGGTCCCGGTCTTCCGGTCTTGGCTATCTTAAAGGCGCGTCTTATGACCGGCGCAAGGTCGTTGATATCTTTTACAATGAAATTATGCTTTGTGATCGGCATCGTAACGCCGGCAATATCAACCTCCTGAAAGCTGTCTCTTCCAAGCAGAGGAAGAGTAACATTTCCGGTAAATGCGACCATCGGAACCGAATCCATATAAGCTGTTGCGATTCCGGTAACAAGATTGGTAGCACCCGGTCCGCTGGTTGCAAGACATACTCCGACCTTTCCGGTAGCTCTCGCATAACCGTCCGCCGCATGGCTTGCGCCCTGCTCATGGGAAGTAAGTATATGTCTTATCTCATGGCTATGCTTATAAAGCTCATCATAAAGATTCAAGATACTTCCACCCGGATAACCGAAGATGGTATCTACTCCCTGTTCTTTTAAACATTCAATAAAAATCTCTGAACCTGACAGTAACATATTATTCCTCGTTTCTCATCATAATTAATCAGTAACTATTTAGTCTGTTTTCTTGATCAGTTATTCTTAGGTATCTCAAGAATGGCTCCTCTGTTTCCGGAAGTAACCATAGCGGCATATCTTTCAAGATATCCTGTTGTGACTTTCGGCTGTCTCGGCTGCCATTTTGCCTTCCTTGCGGAAAGCTCTTCTTCAGATACTAACAGCTCTATGGAAAGGTTGTCAATATCTATTCTTATCATATCGCCTTCTTCTACCAGCGCTATCGGTCCTCCGACCGCTGCCTCCGGCGATACATGACCGATAGAAGCTCCTCTCGATGCGCCCGAAAATCTGCCGTCTGTAATAAGGGCAACTGTCGAACCGAGTCCCATTCCGGCGATAGCCGAGGTCGGATTGAGCATCTCTCTCATTCCCGGACCTCCCTTAGGTCCTTCATATCTTATTACCACTATATCTCCCGCAACTATCTTTCCGCCTGTGATAGCAGCTATCGCGTCTTCCTCACAGTCAAATACTCTTGCAGGTCCTTCATGTTTCATCATCTCAGGAACAACAGCGGATCTCTTTACAACGCTTCCGTCCGGAGCAAGATTTCCCTTTAATACGGCAAGTCCTCCGGTCTTTGAATAAGGATTATCCATCGGACGGATAACCTCAGGATTTCTGTTGACGCTTCCCGCAACCGCTTCACCGATAGTCTTTCCTGTAACTGTCATGCAGTCGCCGTTGATAAGTCCCGCGTCAAGAAGCTGTTTGATAACGGCATATACGCCGCCCGCTTCGTTAAGATCTTCCATGTACGTAGGGCCGGCCGGAGCGAGATGACACAGGTTAGGCGTCTTTTCGCTGATCGGATTGGCAAATGAAATATCGAAATCAAATCCTATCTCATGAGCTATTGCCGGAAGATGAAGCATTGAGTTGGTTGAGCAGCCCAAAGCCATATCGACCGTAAGAGCATTGAGGATCGATTCCTTAGTGATGATATCTCTCGGTCTTATATTCTTTCTGTACATATCCATTACGGCATAGCCCGCGCACTTTGCGAGCCTTATCCTGTCAGAGTATACCGCCGGTATCGTTCCGTTGCCAGGAAGTCCCATACCGAGAGCTTCTGTCAGGCAGTTCATTGAATTGGCTGTATACATTCCCGAACATGATCCGCAGGTCGGACAGACTTTTTCTTCATATTCCCTGAGTTTTTCATCATCTATAAATCCCGCTGCATACTCTCCAACGGCCTCGAACATTGAAGAAAGGCTTCTCTTTCTTCCACCGACATGTCCCGCAAGCATCGGTCCTCCCGATACAAATACTGTTGGAACGTTTACTCTTGCCGCTGCCATAAGAAGTCCCGGCACGTTCTTGTCACAGTTAGGTATCATTACAAGAGCGTCAAACTGATGCGCGATCGCCATAGCCTCTGTCGAATCGGCTATAAGGTCTCTTGTAACAAGGGAATATTTCATTCCGATATGTCCCATCGCGATACCGTCACAGACTGCTATAGCAGGGAATACTACAGGTACGCCGCCCGCTTCAGCCACGCCGAGCTTTACGGCTTCCGTTATCTTATCCAGATTCATATGTCCCGGAACTATCTCATTGTATGAGCTTACGATCCCGACCATAGGCTTCTTTATCTCGTCCTTGGTCATGCCGAGGGCATTAAGAAGTGATCTTGCAGGCGCCTGGGCAAGTCCCGATTTCATGTTATCGCTTTTCATTTTTCTTCCTCCATTTTATGATATTGTCGTCAATCTCATATCTCTCATCCGCCTGTACTTCTCTGAAAGGCGGGGCGAGACTTGAATTCAGACGGTTGTCTCGTTTATATAATTTATTAATCCGCCTTTAGTTATGATATTCTGCATAAACGGCGGAAACGCCTGACCCTTGAAGGTCTCTCCCGTGGTGATGTCGGTTATGATGCCGGTATCAAAATCTATCTCAACCTCATCGCCCGCTTTGATGCTCTCGCTCGCTTTCGGGCACTCGATTATCGGAAGCCCGATATTAATTGAATTTCTGTAAAATATCCTTGCAAATGTATCGGCTATTACACATGATATTCCAGAAGCTTTTATAGCTATAGGTGCATGCTCTCTTGACGAACCGCATCCGAAATTTCTTCCGGCAACCATTATGTCTCCCGGCTTTACTTTATTTACAAACTCTTTATCGATATCCTCCATGCATTTTGCGGCAAGTTCCTTAGGATCCGCCGTATTGAGATATCTTGCCGGAATGATAACGTCTGTATCTACATTATCACCGTACTTATGTACTGTTCCTTTTGCTTTCATTTTCTTCCTCCCTCTAATCCATGAGTTCTTCCGGAGAGCTTATCTTTCCGGTAACGGCTGAAGCTGCTGCGACCGCAGGGCTTGCCAGATATATCTCAGAATCTATCGCGCCCATTCGTCCGACGAAATTACGGTTGGTAGTCGATACGCATTTTTCTCCCGAAGCAAGTATTCCCATATGGCCTCCGAGACACGGTCCGCAGGTCGGTGTCGACACGATCGCTCCGGCGTCAATAAATATCTGCGCAAGACCTTCGTCCATCATTGTCCTGTAAACCTGCTGTGTTCCCGGAATAATGATGACTCTGATCCAGTCGGCAACCTTTCTTCCTTTAAGGATCTCGGCCGCTATCCTCATATCGGATATCCTGCCATTCGTGCACGAACCGATGACTACCTGATCTATCTTTATCTCTCCGATCTCGTCAATGGTCCTGGTATTCTCAGGAAGATGAGGGAATGCTACGGTCGGACGAAGCTTTGAAAGATCGATCTCTATGACTTCATCGTACTGAGCGTCTTCATCAGCCTCGAATATATGATATTCCTTAAGCGAATGTTCCTTAACATATTCTATCGTCTGTTCGTCAACAGGGAAGATGCCGTTCTTGGCTCCGGCTTCGATCGCCATATTGGCAACAGTAAATCTGTCGTCCATTGAAAGGCTTTCAACACCTTCGCCCGTAAATTCCATTGATTTGTATCTCGCGCCGTCAACACCGATCTTTCCTATGATATGAAGGATAAGATCTTTACCGCTTATGTACGGGGCTTT
>CACZSY010000206.1 GCA_902783965.1 uncultured Lachnospiraceae bacterium | reverse complement strand
GTCTCGCTTTTATACATATAAACCTTTGTTTTATCGGTTATATATGTTCCGTTGGCTCTTCTTGCATAAATCCACTCTTTTAAATCATGTGTGGTATATGGTTTTATATGTACTGTACTGCCTTCTTTAAGCTTGATCTCCGGCGCCATCTTAAGATATGGGTTGTCCGGATTCGGGTCTGTAGGATCCCAGCCTCTTGAGGTGTTAAGTACCGTCGGAGGAATTGGTTTTCCCAACGGATCGTCTTTCGAAGTTCCGTTGAAGATCTTTACGCTCGTTCCGGATGCACAGTTGTCATATATCCATTTTGCATCTATTACGGTAAGCCTTACGCAGCCGTGCGAAGCCAGGGTTCCGAGTCTTCTGTACTGCCTGTAGCTCTGTGAAGCATAATCCCTGTTTCTGTAATACCATACCGAATGGAACATTACATGTCCCGTGATCCTGGTGCAGTACTGTCCGTAAACTTCGCTGTCAAGCAGATGCCATCTGAATTTTCCGCCAAGATTAAAAGTTCCTATCGGCGTAGCGCGTCCCGCCGAGCAGATAAATGCCTTTACAGGCACATCGCTTTTTTTATCATAAACAGTTACTACATTGGTCTTTTTATTTATCTTAATGTAGTAGTCCGTTGCCTTTGCCTGCACCGGAGATATTATAAATAACATTACCAATGCTACCAGTGTCATTCCGGCAATTTTTTTCAATACGTCTGAAATTTTGTTCCTTCCACTTTTCATTGTGCACCTTTACCTTTCCCATTCTTCGCCCTGCTTATGGCTGTACTCCGCAAGGATCAACCCTTCGTTTCTGTCCTTAAGCATCTTGATGTTCCATTCATTTGTAAATAATACCAGCGGATTTCCCTTAAGGTCTATTACCTTCTTGGTATCGCTTACCGGTTTTAGATCCGAAAAATCAAAGTTCTCATTCTTTATCCATCGCACATAACCGTAAGGCAGCGGATCAAGTCTGACTTTGCACCCGTACTCGCTGTCAAGTCTGTAGGTCAGCACTTCAAACTGCAGCACGCCGACAACCCCGACGATCACTTCGGTCATTCCGCCCGATGGCTCCTGGAATATCTGTATCGCACCCTCCTGCGCTATCTGACTGACTCCCTTTATGAACTGCTTTCTCTTCATGGTATCCAGCTGTACCACCCTCGCGAAATGTTCCGGCGCGAAAGTCGGTATCCCTTCGAAAGCAAATTTCTTTCCTATCGTGCAAATGGTATCTCCTATGGAGAATATCCCCGGATCGAATATTCCTATTATATCGCCCGCATACGCTTCATCGACAACTTTTCTGTCGGACGCCATAAGCTGCTGCGGCTGCGACAGTCTTAATTTCTTATTCCCCTGTACATGAAAATATTCATTCTGTGCTTCAAATTTTCCTGAGCAAATCCTTAAAAAGGCTATCCTGTCCCTGTGGGCTTTGTTCATATTGGCCTGTATCTTAAAGAAGAATCCGGAAAAATCTTCGGTGAGAGGATCTATAAGCCCCTCGCTCGACATCCTCGGAAGCGGTGATCTTGTCATTTTCAGGAAATGTTTTAAAAATGTCTCAACGCCGAAGGTCGTCAGCGCCGATCCGAAGAATACCGGTGAAAGCTCTCCCGCCGACACTTTCTCCTGATCAAACTCATCGCCTGCCCCGTCCAGCAGCTCCTTTTCATCCATAAGTGTGTTATAAAGCTCTTCGCCTATTTCTTCTTTCAGCGCGGGATCGTCTATCGCGATCTCCTCTTTGGCCGCCTTCTTCGAACCTCCCGTCGATACCGCATGGAACAGCGAAACCACATCCCTGTCCCTCTCGTACACTCCTTTAAAGCTCTTCCCGCAGCCTATCGGCCAGTTTATCACACAGGTCTTTATTCCCAGAACCGTCTCTATATCTTCGAGCAGTTCAAACGGATCTTTTGACTCCCTGTCCATCTTGTTGATAAAGGTAAATATCGGTATATGCCTCATGACGCATACTTTAAACAGTTTTATCGTCTGCGCCTCAACACCCTTCGATCCGTCGATGACCATGACTGCCGAGTCCGCCGCCATCAGCGTCCTGTAGGTATCCTCCGAGAAATCCTGGTGTCCCGGCGTATCAAGTATGTTGATACAGTAATTATCGTAATTAAACTGAAGTACCGACGAAGTTACAGAGATTCCTCTCTCCTTCTCGATCTCCATCCAGTCCGAAACCGCATGCTTTGACGTAGCCTTTCCTTTTACGGAACCTGCCGTATTGATGGCTCCGCCATATAGAAGGAATTTCTCCGTCAGAGTTGTCTTTCCGGCGTCCGGATGTGAGATTATCGCGAATGTCCGCCTCTTTGTGATCTGCTCCGTAATGTCTGACATATTAATTGTTCATTCTTTCTTTATTGATTCTTATTTCTTGAATGATCAGTAATTTATTGATCATTACTTTTTTACCGATCACTGATCAGTCTGGTTCTTTTGATCAGTTTGATCCTTTTGATCGGTTTCATCGTTGATGAGCTGCTTTTTTTCACCTGCCGCCGAAAGAATTTAATTCCTGCACCACGAAACCTTATGCCGTCTTCTTAAAACAGGTGTACACAAAAAAGCTATTATAGCATAGCACATAATCAAATGATATGTCAAGTTTATGGTAGTTCAGGGGGAAAAGCAGCTGTTAATTGCACTGACAATACTTGACACTCATTAATTTACCATGCTAAACTATAGTGGTTATTAGCACATCATTTATTTTGGAGGAAATCTTATGTACATAACATGTCTGGATCTTGAAGGCGTTCTGGTGCCTGAGATATGGATTGCATTTGCTAAAGAAAGCGGTATTCCGGAGCTTACAAGGACTACAAGGGACGAACCTGACTACGACAAACTTATGAGATGGCGTCTCGGTATACTTAAGGAACACGGTCTCGGACTTAAAGAAATCCAGGAGACGATCGCCAAGATCGATCCGCTGCCTGGCGCTAAGGAGTTTCTTGATGAACTGCGTTCTATATGTCAGGTCATTATAATCAGTGATACATTTTCACAATTTGCCGGACCTCTTATGAAGAAGCTTGGTATGCCTACTATTTTCTGCAACGAGCTTGAGGTTGCTGAAGACGGCGAGATAACCGGATTTAAGATGCGCTGCGAACAGTCAAAACTTACTACTGTTAAGGCTCTCCAGTCTATCGGTTACGATACGATCGCAAGCGGCGACAGCCACAATGACCTTGCAATGATCAAGGCAAGCAAAGCCGGCTTCCTGTTTAAGAGCACCGATCAGATCAAGGCGGACAACCCTGAACTTGAAGCGTTTGAAGAATATGACGAGCTTATGGCTGCAATAAAGAAAGTGCTTGAGCAGACCGCGTAAAAAAGCTTGAGTGAACCACACAAAAAGGCTTGAACAGACTCTTGATTTATTAACAGATATCTGCTATGATAACCAAGGTTTCGGTCATGACCGGAACCTTTATATGCGGATATGGCGGAATTGGCAGACGCGCCAGATTTAGGTTCTGGTGGGAGACCGTGCAGGTTCGATTCCTGTTATCCGCAGTAAAATTTACGGCTTTCCATAATGGTTTATGGAAAGCCGTTTTTTCTATGATCATATGGTCACTGTGCGTTGTACCTTACCGAATACTCAGGTATCGGATGATTCTTGATATAATTGATTATCACCGCGTATGCCGCTGCCTTAAAATGCAGACCGCCGCCGTCATCATACTCGGTCGCCAGAGAATTGTCTCCCTGCTTCATTGCCGAAGCGACATCAAGATAATAAACATCTTTAAATTCTTTGCAAAGCTCTACCAAAGCAACATTGTTATCATCGATCACAGTGTTGTTCAGGTCAGGAAGCTTTTTGGTCTGCGAATTGCCCACAGGTATGATGGACTGTATGATTATCTTGCAGTTAGGACAGATATTTCTGATATCCTCTATAAAATTCCTGTATTCTTTAATGAAATCACTAATACTTGTGTATGAAACATTATTTATTCCAAGCGCTATATATACTATCTTGGGATCTTTTCTCGCGAGAATGCTTAATATTCCCATCTCGCTTCCGTTATATTCAAATGTAGTCTTTCTGAAGGAAGATAGACCTATGCCCGATTCTGCAAATGTCGCATTACCGCTTATCATACCCGACATCGCAAGTCCTACAGTCCTTGAATCTCCCAAAAATACCATGTCATCCAGATAGTTGTAATTGCATGGACCAAATTCCGCAAGCACCGGACTATCAGTATCAGTCGTTGGTCTTATTATCGGAACCACTATAGGAGAATTGGTGGTCTGCGGTCTGTCAGTATTGGTATATGTAGGAAGAATTGTCGGATCCGGATCCGTTATTATATTTTTCACTTCTTCTATCACACTGCCGCTCTCTCCCGTTAGCTGGCGCCTTAAATTCACATATCCTAATATAAATATTATCAATATTATGATAAGGAATATATTCATTGTTATCCAGAAAGGTCTTATAAACCCTCTCTTCAGATTGCTTTTACTCATAACCGGCCTCTCTTCAAAAAATTTTTCTGATATATCATAATCATCCAGATCATGTATTTTCGTTGATCCCATCCCGGCTCCATCCGCCTCGAGTGGCTTTTCTATCTGCTCCATGGTTTCATCCGCCTCGAGCGGTTTTTCTATCCGCTCCATGGCTCCATCCGCCTCGCGCGGCTTTTTATCCTTCTCAGCGGCTCCATCCGCCTCGAGCACTTTTTCGGCCTGCTCATCGGCTCCGTCTTTCAAAGGTATCTTACTTTTCATCCGTTCACGCATATCATCAGGAACTATCTCATAAATAAAATCCATATTGGCCCTGATTATGTCTTCATCCAGTTTCCTGCCCATTTTGCCGAAAATCCTTTGCGCACTATAAACTAAACGTTACTATACACTGTTCGTGGGGCTGTGGACAATAACACTAAAGCCGTTTTAAGCCCGACTGAACATAATATAACGCAACTTAAGCCTGTGTGTCAAGCCGTCCGCTCTATCATATGTTCTTCCTTTTATCTTTCTTAGGCCTTTCATATCACTCGTTCTGGCTTTTTCCCTTTTCCCTTTGTATTAAAGCCTTATTTTCTCTTGTTCTTAAGCCTTTCATACCAGTTGTTTCGGATTTTCCCATTTTCCCTTCGAACTGACTATGAAAAGCAGTAAAAATACCCGTACTGATCTTATCTTTGCTTGACTATATATATCCCCCAGGGTTAAAATTGCAAAAACAGGTATATAATTATTCAAGGTATATTTTTATCCCTTGTTTATATTTCTGTCTCTCATGTCAATACTGGTATAATGAAAGAGAAAATTTTATGAAAAGAAAATATATAAAAGAGATATGCTCTGTCGGAAAGAATATTCTCCGTTCCGATAATATGCAGAGTACCAAATACAGCATCCAGCACGGCAGCACCACGGTTTTTGAGCATTGCGTAAATGTAACCGGAACCTGTCTTGCCATCGCTGACCGTTTTCATATACAGTTAGACCGCCGCTCACTTATCCGCGGAGCTCTTCTGCACGACTATTTTCTGTATGACTGGCATGCAGATGAAAGATGGCACAGGCTTCACGGCTACACTCACGCCGCAAGAGCTCTGTATAATGCCAGACGCGAGTTTGAGCTTAACAGTATCGAGGAGGATATGATCTACTCTCACATGTTCCCTCTGAATCTTACGCATATCCCACACTACAGGGAAAGTCTGATCCTGTGTATCGCGGATAAGTACTGCAGCACCCTTGAAACTTTCTCTAAGAGTCATGGAAGGCAGGTAAGACCGGCCGCATCGGTTAACCGAAATTGAACCCGGAAAATCTTCCCTTCGCACCCCGTGTGATCGAGCAGAAGGTGCTTTCCTATCGCCTGCGCCGCCCGGCGGTCAGCGTTGGCTGACATGTTTTCTTATGCCGGGCGTGTGCATAGAAAAAAACAGGCTTTATTCAAGCCTGTTTTTTCTTGTGAGACATCGGGGATTCGAACCCCGGACAACTTGAT
>CACZSY010000205.1 GCA_902783965.1 uncultured Lachnospiraceae bacterium | reverse complement strand
TTTCAACAATCTGCTTGACATGTCTTGACCGGCGTGATATAGTGTATTATTGATTGACGATGTCTTTTTTTTATGCCTAAAAAAGAGTTATGCTTTTGAGGGACTGTGAATGGCAGCGGAAAAGAACTGCCGGTTCCGGTTCCGCACAACAGCTAACAAAACGTTATGATCAACGAAGTTAAACGGAGGTGGATATTGTGCGAGTTAAGATAACACTTGCGTGCACAGAGTGCAAGCAGCGTAACTACAATCTGACAAAGGAAAAGAAAGCACATCCGGACAGGATGGAGACCAAGAAGTATTGTAAGTTCTGCAAGAAACATACAATGCATAAAGAAACGAAATAGTTTTGACGAAAGGATGAAACAGCATGGGAGAGACTACTAATAAAGAAACCAAAAAGCAGGCTCAGGCAAAAGCTCCTAAGCAGAGTAAGTTCAAAGCTCTCAAGAGTGAGTTCAGAAAGATAATATGGCCGAGCAAGGAAGAGGTTACCAAGCAGTCAATTGTCGTGATCGTCATAACGATTATTCTGGCCGCTGTTATAGCAGCATTTGATTTTATAATTCAGAGCGGTCTGTTCAAACTTCTTAATATATAGGACAGGTGATTTTATGGCAGAAGGTAATTGGTATGTAGTTCATACTTATTCCGGTTATGAGAATAAGGTGAAGGCTAATATTGAGAAAACCATTGAAAACAGAAATCTTCAGGATCAGATCTTTGAAGTTCTGGTGCCTGTTGAGGAAGTTGTAGAGAACAAAAATGACGGTAAGAAGACAGTAACCAGAAAGATGTTTCCGGGATATGTTTTCGTCAACATGCTTCTTAATGATGATACCTGGTATGTGGTCCGCAACACCAGAGGCGTAACAGGATTTGTCGGTCCGGGATCAAAGCCGGTTCCTCTGACACAGGAGGAGATGGCAAGCATGGGATTCGCGGGCGCTAAGAAACCTGTAGTCGTTATGGATATCGCCGAAGGAGATTACATCGAAGTAATTCATGGAATCTGGGAGGGCGTTGCCGGCAAGGTAAGATCGGTCAATCAGACAAAACAGGCTGTTACGATCAACGTAGATATGTTCGGTCGTGAGACCCCGGTCGAGATCAGCTATACAGACATTAAGAAGGCCTAGCATCAAAGATGCGGGAAATGAATCAATCAGGAGGTAAATGCTAAAATGGCAAAGAAAGTTACAGGATATATTAAATTACAGATTCCGGCTGCAAAGGCAACTCCGGCACCACCTGTTGGTCCGGCTCTTGGTCAGCATGGTGTAAACATTGTTCAGTTTACAAAGGAATTTAACGCAAGAACAGCAGGACAGGAAGGAATGATCATACCTGTAGTTATTACGGTATATCAGGATAGAAGCTTCAGCTTCATCACCAAGACTCCTCCGGCAGCAGTTCTTCTTAAGAAAGCATGCAAGATCGAATCAGGTTCAGGAACACCTAACAAGGTTAAGGTTGCAACCATTTCGAAGGATGAGATCCGTAAGATCGCAGAGCTTAAGATGCCTGACTTAAATGCAGGAAGCATCGAAGCAGCTATGAGCATGATCGAAGGAACAGCAAAGAGCATGGGAATCAAAGTTCAGGCATAATCTGAAATATGAACTTTTTGCATAATATAAGGCATAAAAAAGATATCTAAAAGAAGACAGTTGTGGGAGGGCTATTCTCCCGATAATACCACCAGGAGGTTAGAAGAATGAGCAAAGGTAAGAAATACGCTGAGGTTGCTAAGCTTGTTGACAGATCAAAGTTATATGATACAGATGAAGCTGTAAGCTTAGTTAAGAAGACAGCAGTTGCAAAATTTGATGAAACAGTTGAAGCACATATCAGACTCGGAGTTGACGGAAGACACGCAGATCAGCAGGTACGTGGTGCGGTTGTACTTCCTCACGGAACAGGTAAGACAGTAAGAGTTCTCGTATTTGCAAAGGGTGCAAAGGCAGACGAGGCTCAGGCTGCAGGAGCAGATTATGTTGGAGCAGAAGACCTGATCCCAAGAATCCAGAACGAAGGCTGGTTCGAGTTTGACGTAGTAGTTGCTACCCCTGATATGATGGGTGTTGTAGGACGTCTCGGACGTGTACTTGGTCCTAAGGGCTTAATGCCAAACCCTAAGGCAGGAACTGTTACAATGGATGTTACAAAGGCTGTTAATGATATTAAAGCAGGTAAGATCGAATACAGACTCGACAAGAGCAATATAATTCATGTTCCGGTTGGAAAGGCATCTTTCACAGAGGAGCAGTTAAAGGATAACTTTAACGCGCTTATGGGCGCTATAATCAAAGCTAAACCGGCAGCAGCAAAGGGACAGTATTTAAGAAGTATCACAATCGCTGCTACAATGGGACCTGGAATCAAGGTTAACGGAGCAAAGCTTGTATAATATCACCTTAAAGTGAATCGTGATCAACAAGCGGGCAGGGTTAGAACCCCTGCCCGTTTTTGCGTTACAGGGGAGTGTCAGGGGAGTGTCTGCGTGTGAAAACAGGAAAAGTGCGAATGAAGATAAATATGTTTTAAAGATACATTAATTGTGGTATAATGTGCGCAAAGGGAAGCGCGTATTATATCCTATAGTATAATACCGATAGATATCAAATTTTTATTTCAAACGACTTCTTTTTCGAGGATTGATGGTTTATGGCAAGCAGAATCAGCATTAATAAGCTGTGCAGAAAGTGTATGGCTGAAATTGAAGATCAGAATACTCAATGTCCCGTATGTGGATTTGACAGGAACAGTTATCAGGTGGACAAGACCAAACTGAGACTTGACTTTATCCTTAAAGGACAGTACATGGTAGGAGTATGCGTAAATGTTACGATGTACGAAGTAACCTATGCGGGATGGAATCTTGCATATGGCGGACGTGTCATAATAAAAGAGCTGTTTCCTCAGAAAATGGTATACAGAGAAGATCATACAAATGGAACGGTAATACCGTATGAAGATGGTAATTACCGGAATTTTGATAAAGTAATAGATAAATACATAAGCAGTGCCAAGACAGCTGCCGCTATGAGGGAGTCGGCGCACATCATAGAGTTCTTTAAAGAAAATGGAACAGCTTATTGTATAATGGACTGTGCGGATGATAAAGATTTCCTTTTGTCAAAGACATACACATTTATAGATGCTTATGCTCTTGATAAAGCGGGATTGACGGGAAATAAAGATGGGACTTCGAGAAGTTCATCATTTGTACAGCCTGCGAGGTCGGTCAACAGGGGGATACAGGATAATTCAGGAGTAGTTCCCGCAAGAGGTTCGGCAAGGGAGACACAGACAGCAAAGCCGGCGGGGGCTGCGCAGGGGCACGCCGGAAGGATCACAAGCAGCAACATGTTTGTGGCGGCAAGCAATATAGCAGGTGGCCAACGACCGCAGGAGAGAGTGCTTCCGCGGCTTGAAGAAAGCAACAGGGAAGCGATAGAAAGGGAGAAGCAGCGTGAGAGGGAGAAAGCCATTAATAAAAATGACGGTGTATTTACCTTCAATCCGAACCCGGGAAAAACTGCTGCCGAAGAAGAAAGGGAAGAAAACCGTACAAGAAGCATAGTAATTTCAGACAGGGAGATAGCAGAGAGCATCAACGGAAAAAATACTGCTGTTATGGGAAGCGCGACAATCACGGGCAGCGGACCGAAGACTGCAGATGATTCTGCCAAGAGCGTATCGGATAGGGTAAATTCCGTAAAAAGAACCTCGGATCCTATGAGAAATAACAGCATTCCGCCGCATATGCCGCCTGGTTATTATGACAGGAAGAGTAATCTTCCAAGTATAATAATCTGCATTATCATAGCAATTCTTGTAGTCATGGCGCTTGTAAGAAAAGACAGGCTTGAAAATGCAGAAGAAAATGAAGCAGAACAGTCAGGAAAACCGGGTGTTGATGCGTCGGGTGATGTGATAGAGATAGAAGACGTTCTGCTGCGGGAAACGATAAAAAATGCGATGGGGATAGCTTCAACAGAAAACATAACCAAAGCATCAGCTGCGTCAATAAAGAAAATGGATCTCCAAAATCAGGGAATAACCGATATAAGCGTACTGAAATATTTTACAGGGCTTGAAGAACTTAACCTGTCCAACAATTCATTAAGCAGTATTGAAGTATTGTCGCAGCTCACAAAATTAAAGAAATTAAACCTTTCCAACTGCAAGCTGAAAGATGTGACCGCGCTTTCGACATTGGATAATCTGGAATACCTGGATCTTACCTCCAATAAAAAGCTTTCCGAAGAACAGCTTGACAGATTGTCGAGAATAAAAATAGTAGCGGGAAGAAAATGCAGGTTCAATCTGACATTTATTTACCATCGTGATAAAGGAAATTATAAAGGTTACAGCCTGTGGACATGGAATAATTCTACGGATTCCGGTTCCGAACATGAATTTGAGATTGCGGATGACAAGACGGGAAGAACCGTTGTAGAAGCGGACACCTACAGTCTGGCAGAAGGGTTTAAACTCAAATATAACGACTGGGAAGAACACATGGAAGTTGCCAACGACAGGGAGATACCATTTATACAGAACCTTGCCGAAGAAAATATAGAGATACATATCTATCAGGACAAGAAGAATGTGGACATCATTTATGGCGACGGCACCAAGGGTAAGGCAGTGATCAAGGAAGTCAAAGAAAAAAGTTCCTGACGACCAGGAGCGATATCAGACAGACCGGGAAGAAAGAGTGATCAAGGAAGTCAAAGAAAAAAGTTCTTGACAACAACAGATAGAGTATGATATAGTTCAAGTTGCTGTTAATAAACAGTCCCGAAGACAGCAGGTGCCGCAAGGCATAAGTTGACAACGCCTGCCGAGGAATTGTAAAATTTCTTATGAATTTTTATGCCTCTCGTCTTTGGACGGGAGGTTTTTCAATTCAGTCGTGGAGTCCATTGACTGGGTTGGCGTTACCGGCGGAGCAGAAAAGCCGGCGGCGTTCGTGAATTCTTAATCGGGTATGTTATCATAAGAAAGGAGGTAACGGTGATGGCAAAGGTAGAAATCAAAGCGCCTATCATTGAAGAGATCAAGGCTTACACAGAGAAAGCTTCATCAGTTGTTTTAGTGGATTACCGCGGACTTACTGTTGAGCAGGATACAGTTCTTCGTAAGAGCTTAAGAGAAGAAGGTGTAGTATACAAGGTATACAAGAACACATATCTTAAGAGAGCATTTGAGGGAACGGTATATGAGGAACTCTCAAAGCACCTTGACGGACCTACAGCAGTTGCGTTTGGTGTTGATGATGCTACAGCTCCTGCAAGAATCCTCAGCGAGGCAATGAAGAAAGCAGACAAGCTTGAGTTCAAGGGCGGCGTAGTAGAAGGAACATACTATGATGCAGCAGGCATGAAAGTTGTTGCCAACATCCCTTCAAGAGACGTTCTTATCTCAAGACTTCTTGGAAGCTTACAGTCACCTATCGCAAATCTTGCTCGTGTTATTAAGCAGATCGCAGAGCAGAAAGAAGTTGCATAAGCAGTAAAATGACTGCATGGAACACGCAAAGTGTTCAGGATTAAATGAAAATATTATTAAATGGAGGAAATCTAAAATGACAAATCAGGAATTTATCGATGCTATTAAGAGCATGACAGTATTAGAGTTAAATGATTTAGTAAAGGCTTGCGAGGAAGAGTTCGGTGTATCAGCATCAGCAGGCGTAGTAGTTGCAGCAGCTCCTGGAGCAACAGCAGAGGTTGAAGAGAAGACAGAATTCAATGTTGAGTTAACAAGTGTTGGCGATGCCAAGGTTAAGGTTATTAAGGTTGTTCGTGAGATCACAGGCTTAGGACTTAAGGAAGCTAAGGACTTAGTTGAAGGAGCTCCAAAGAACGTTAAGGAAGCTGTTTCTAAGGAAGAGGCTGAGGAACTCAAGAAGAAACTTGAGGAAGTTGGCGCTACAGTTACCTTAAAGTAATTTAGAACAAAGAGATCATTATAAGAGCAGGACAGGGCGAAAGCCTTGTGCCTGCTCTTTTTTCGCTTTTTATGTATTATAAAATTCGATCATATCTTCCAGAGCTTTTTTATATTCTTCAATTACATCTTCCGGTCCAAGTATCTTAACATGAGTTCCAAATGCAAATATCCACCCGAGGAAATGATCGCTCATGCAGATATCGACATTGGTCTCCGACCAGCCTTCTGTTTTGGAAGGGATGATCATGATATCTTTTCCGAATCTATCTATAAAAACTCCCACAAGTTCATTATCAAAAGCAAGCCGGACATTTACCTTTTCACCCTTGAACATGCTGAAATGCATCCTGGAGTAATTGGCAAGATCAAACTTCTTAAAGGATTCTTCTCCAAACCGTGATTCATCAAGGATCTCGGTATCCTTTATCTTATCTACACGAAAATGTCTGATCTCGCTTTTTTCCTCAACAAAAGCGATCAGATAATAATTCCCGTCATACCATGTAAGAGCCCAGGGACTTGCGTAATACCAGCCGTCTTTTTTAAAGACAAGATTCTTGTTGACATCCCAGTGCCTGTAGTGGAAACGGATCCGCCGGTTATCAGAGATAGCCTTATGAATATCATCAACAAAGTAGTAAATACTTTCATTCTGGGTCTTAACGCGGTCGTTGATCACAATCTGGCGCTTAAGCTGATTAGCTTCATATCTGCTTGCAAAGCCGGTGATCTTTTTAATAAGCTCGTTGGATTTCTTTGCAGTGATGAATCTTGAAGACTGCACCGAATCCACCAGAAGCTTCAGTTCTGCAAGATCGAAAAGCTTTTTTCCGACATGGTAATTATAACTGCGGCCGGCTTTCTCGCCGATAATATCAAGCCCCAGATCCCGCAGAGTATCAATGTCGTCATAGATACTCTTCCTGTCGGCGCTCACCTCATAATTCTCCAGCTTTGAAAGAATCTCGGGCATGGTGATGAAATGCTCGTCATCAGTATTCTCAATGAGGATCTTGCTGAGATAGTAGAGTTTCAGCTTTTGATTGGTTCCTTTTGGCAAGAATAACACCTCCCTTAATTAAAGTCTCGCCTGATATAAATTTTACGATTTGCTAAGAGGCGGGGTCATATCTGTCTGAGATATTATACATATGGTATTATAACATATACATAAAGTAATAAAAAGCAGCAAAGACCGTTATCTTCTTCCGGTGTAATAACACTCGACTTTGGCAAATGATTTTCCGTAGAAATCAAGCTGTTCTGAGATTGTAGCTCCCGGTTTAATCTCGAAATCGTTATCCGTGATAAAAGTAGAGTTATTATTGACAAGATTACCTTTGGAGTCGAAGAACAATGCCTGCACTTCTACAAATTTGGCAGCTTTGCTACCGTTGTTGGTAATTGTTACAACAACATTCTTAGGATTAACATTTTCAACGATTTTAAGATCACTCAGCACAGGACTGTAAAATGGAGATGTGTCATAGGTCATGTTGTACGATACATGGTCGATATTATCTACATTATTAAAATAGATAGGTGCGATCGATGTCTCGCCCTTGCCCAAAACAGTGATACTTCCATTTCCTGCGCCTATAACATTATTATCCTTATCATAAGCAGTCATATTGATATCAATGCCGACAGATGGGGCACTGTTGTTCGTGACCACAAGAAAATATTCAGTATTCTTAAGTATATTAACATAGTGGTACTCCTTGACACTGAAATCCTTGTCGGTTACTTTCACTTTTCCTTTCTTGTCTTTTGATGAAACACGGTTATCTTTGGTCTCGACGGTCTGTCCGTCTCCTGATGAATCGTCATCACTGCCACTGTTGGTCGAAGCGATCGCTCCTATGACGATAAGGATTGCGATCACGATTAAAAATTTCTTCATATCTTGATTTCTCCTTTTTAAAATATATGATTGAGTAGAGTATCAGTCAGGAAGCCGGTCTGGTTGTTAATAAATACTGTAAAAGCATATATTATTGAGCAGAGAATTAAGACAGGTTCCTTTAAAAAAGAAGATATCATAACAGATGTCCTATAAAAATGCCTGCTGTCGCATTTGCAACCATGAGTTGACGAACTTCAAGGCAGGGTTGGTGGCATTTTTTACCGTTTTAAATCGAAAATTGACATAAAAAATATCGAAAATAGATTGATAACCAATGATTACCGTGATAAAATATTGTTATTATTGAATAAATGGAGCTGAAACATGAAAAATATTGTAGTCAGATTATCTTCATTAACATTGGAAAACATTAAGAATGTTAAAAACGGTACTATAGTCATGCCGTTTTTCAATAAAACGGACAAAAATCACGGAGCGGAAATACTGGGCATCTATGGACAAAATGGTTCGGGCAAAACTGCGGTGATTGATGCTCTGTTTTTTCTGCAGCATATTTTTATAGGGAAAGAACTCGATCGTGATATATCGGATTATATTGATACAGATTCGCAAAAGGCTGAAATAAAGGCAGGTTTTAAAATATTTGGTGAAAATATGATATTTGAAGTGGAATATCATGTGGTTCTTGCAAAATGTGAAAACAAAGCGGAAATTGAAAGAGAATATTTAAAATGCGCCGTTAATACAGATAAAGGACGCACTAATAAAAATATATTTATGGATTATCAGAGGACAGATACAGATTCTGTTTTCAAACCGCAGAAGAGATTTGAGGAGTTAATTGGTAAAGAAAAAGGAAAGAAGACAGATCTTATAGTTGCAAAAAAAATTGCAGAAAAATGCAATTGTTCATATATTTTTGGAGAAAACAGCAGGGAGATTTTTTTAAACAGAACAACGGAAGAGTTTGAAAATTATTCTTTTGTGATCAACGCATTATATAATTTTGCATTGAAAGATCTGTTTGTTATAAGAAGTTCTCATTCGGGTTTGATCACTGCAAACTTCCTTCTTCCGATGGCATTTCGTATTGAAAGAGAGAAGATGGGAATTAAAGGAGATTTCAATCTGCCATTAACCGAACCCATTTTACTAAACAAAGAACAAAGGGAAATACTTGAAGAGCTAGTTGAACAGATCAATACAGTGTTATATACAATAATTCCTGAAATGAATATAGAGATAAAGAATTATGGTCAACAGGTTCTGGATTCGGGAGAAGATGGTTGGAAAGTCGAATTAATGTCGGTGAGAGGCGAGAAAAAACCTATTCCGATACGAATGGAATCGGAAGGAATAATAAAGCTGGTTTCTATTTTGAATATTCTGATACATGCCTTTGGAAATCCGTCAGTGTGTTTGGCTATAGATGAATTGGATTCGGGTATATTTGAATATATGTTAGGTGAACTGCTGGACGTGTTTGATAAGAGCGCAAAAGGACAGCTGATATTTACTTCACATAATCTAAGGGCGTTGGAAATGCTTGATAAAGAGTGTATAATGTTTTCAACTGTTAATCCATATAACAGATTTATTCATATGAAAAATGTTAAGGGAACGAATAATCTTCGAAGCATGTATCTTCGGAGTATAACGTTAGGAGGGCAGGAAGAAATGGTATACAAAGAGACGGATAGTATCAAAATTGCAAGAGCCTTTAGAAAAGCAGGAAGGAGATTGCATGATGAATGAGAAAAAAGTTGTAGTGGTTATTGTTGAAGGACCAAGTGATGAAAATGCCATTGGCGGGATATTAAAAGAATACTTTTCTTCGGAAGAAGTACAATTTGCAGTGGTACATGGAGATATAACATCAGATTATAGTACTAATATAGATAATGTTGTTTCTAAGATTAATAATCTGATAGAGGGAATAAAGATAAAATACGGTTATAAAAGAGGAGATTTTATCAGAATAATCCATATTGCAGACACAGATGGAGTTTTTGTTAAAGGTTGTATCAGAAAAGCTGAAGTGTCTGGTGTTCAGTATTTTGAGGATCATATAGAGTGTATGAGTGTAGAAGAAGTTGATAAAAGAAACAAACATAAATCGGAAATAATGTGTAAACTATATACCACAGGAAAGATTAACAATATCATGTATAGATTGTATTTTAATTCTTGCAATCTTGAACATGTATTATATGATGAACTTAAGAATTTTTCAGATGATGAAAAAGAATTATTATCGGATGAATTTGCAGAAAAATATGAGGGTAGGTATCAGGAATTCATTGAGTATATTTCTGATGAAAAAATAGCAGTATCGGGTGACTATAAGGATACATGGAAATATATACAAAAAGATAAAAACTCTTTGTGCAGGCATTCGAATATGCATTTGATCTTTGAATAAATCTTCTTTAATTTCATATCATTTTTTCAAACTCACATTAAAACAAGGATCGAGCTATATGTATTTGAGTTACTAAACTAATAAATAAGAAATAATAACGGATTTAAAACAAATAATAGAGGTATAAAATAACGCTATAATTATTGAAAATTGTGCATCAATGATATGTGTTACTATTCACAGATAAATGGAAGTGAAGAATGAAGCTCACATCAGTGGGCTTTATTTTTATTGTTGAAACGGTTAGAATCTTTG
>CACZSY010000204.1 GCA_902783965.1 uncultured Lachnospiraceae bacterium | reverse complement strand
GCGGGCTTTAAGAGCGGTGATGTTGATAAGATCATAGATATCTTTGTTAAGACTGAAGGATTCAGCAAGATATATCTCTCACTTCTTTTAAGAAATATCGTAAGACATATTACACCTGAGTTCAGTTTCAGTTCTCCTGTGACGATACGTGATTACAGCTTTAAACATCTGAGCACTCAGTGTATCAAAGGTGAACACCATATATTCGCAGGTTTCGGCTGTGCAGATGAAAGCCTTACAGTCATCGCCAATCATTTTGCAAAAGAAAACTTTACTGTTGTTGATGAAGATACATATGATGCGGTATGTGAGTTTATTAATTGTATTAATGGTCTTTTTGCAACAAGACTGAGCGAAGATGGTATAGAGATAGACATGCTTCCTCCTCTCTTTTACAATTCAGGAAAACTGACCGCATCTAAAGATATTATATTATTACCACTTAAGATTAAAGGTCAATGCGTAGATTTCATTCTTGCCATTGATGCCGATGTTAATATAGATTGATCCCGGAGGTTTATTGAAGATGGCTAACATTTTAATCGTTGATGATTCCAGAACATCCAGAAAGATTTTGAGAACTATGCTTGAAAGCGCAGGACACAATATTTTAGATGAGGCTGCCAACGGCGAGGAAGGTATTGAAAAATATCTTGATCTTAAACCTGATCTTACAACTATGGATATCACAATGCCGGTCATGGACGGAATCGAGGCTTTAAAGCAGATCAGAATGCTTGACAATAACGCAAAGATCGTAATGGTTACTGCTGCCGGTCAGAAAAGCAAGATGATCGAAGCGATCAAGTTTGGAGCTGCGGATTTTATAACCAAGCCTTTTGAGCCTGATCACATTATTTCAATAGTTAATAAACTTACCAAGTAAGTTTTGCATAAAATCCTTTCTATAATTTTTGATTTGTTGCTTAAAGAAAAGGAGCCGGTTTTACCGGCTCCTTTTCTTTACCCGTTTAATTTTTTCGTCTGTATCATGTATTCTATAGGAAGTATCACCGCATCCGGCGAAAGCCTTGATACAAGACCCGCTGCTTTCATCTCTATTCCGGGACGTATGACGCTTTTTCCTTTAAACATTCCAAGAAGTCCTATATAAGCGCATTTCTTCGCCGAGATAGATCTTAAGGCAAAATTGGTTCCCGCTACTTCATTGAATTCCGTATCGACAGGTCCCGGACATAAAGCTGAGATCTTAACGTACTTTCCCTGCTTCTTCATCTCATAATTCACAGCTTTGGAAAGACTTAAGACATAAGCCTTGGTTGCGCTGTACTGAGCAAGGAAAGGACCCGGGAAAAACGCGGCCATGCTTGCTACATTCAAGATATGACCGTAATCCATATGCTCCGCGAACAGTTTGGTAAGAATATGAAGAGCCATGATGTTGGTTCCGATCATATTGATATCATCTTCAAGTTTTGTATCCGTAAGATATCCGACCTTTCCGAACCCTGCCGCATTGATCACTACGGTTATCTCCAGTTCTTTGCAGGATTCAAAAAGCTCAACAACATTTTCGGGATTCGAAAGGTCAAGCGCATAAGTTATGACATCAGTCCCGTATTTGTTACTAAAATACTTTTGCATATATAATAGACGGTTTTCTCTTCTTCCTACAAGAACAAGATCATATCCGATATTGGCTAAGAGCTTGGCCATCTCTTTTCCTATTCCGCTGGTAGCGCCGGTAACCAAAGCATACATATTGATTTCCCCTTTCTGCTGCACTAGAATAATTCTTTTACTGTATTACAGATATTATCTACGGTGAATCCGAATTTTTCGAAAAGCTTTCCTGCAGGCGCTGAAGCTCCGAAACTGTTCATTGTAACATATCTTCCATCAAGTCCCGCGTATCTGCCCCATCCAAAATCAGAAGCAGCTTCTATTACAACTCTTTTTGTAACATTTTTCGGAAGAACGCTGTTCTTATATTCTTCATCCTGAGCTTCGAAAAGTTCAAAACTCGGCATGCTTACCACTCTGGCGGCAATGCCGTCTTTCTCAAGTTCTTCCTTAGCCGATATGGCAAGAGCTACTTCAGAACCGGTTGCCATAAGAATACAGTCAGGAACCTCTTTGGAAGCCTCTTCGATTATATATCCGCCCTTAAGCGCCTCTTTTGATGAATTCTTAAGCGCAGGAAGATTCTGTCTTGAAAGAACAAGGGCTACAGGCGTATCCTTTGATCTTGCCGCATAGAACCATGCGCAGGCTGTCTCAACAGCGTCTGCCGGACGGAATACCGTAAAGCCCGGCATTGAACGGAACATCGCGAGCTGCTCTATCGGTTCATGTGTAGGTCCGTCTTCTCCTACTCCTATGCTGTCATGAGTAAATACGTATGTTAATGGAACCTGCATCAGAGCTGAAAGTCTTGCCATAGGTTTTACGTAATCACTGAAGACAAAGAATGTTGAAACGAAAGGTTTAAGTCCGCCGTGAAGAGCGATGCCGTTGCCGATAGCTGCCATAGCAAGCTCTCTTACTCCGAAGTGGATATTTCTTCCGGAATAGTTTTCCCTGGAAAAATCCCCTTCCCCTTTCATATTGGTCTTGGTCGATGGAGCAAGATCTGCAGCTCCTCCGAACATTCCCGGATATATATCTTTTAATCTGTTGATAAGTATTCCCGAAATATTTCTTGTTGAATCAGGTTTATCCTCAAACTGCCAGAAACTTTCGTCAAGAAGCCTGTCGTCAAGCTTTCCGCTTTCAAAGAATGCTTCCCATCTTTCCTTCATATCAGGATAAGCTTTAAAATATGCCAAAAGCTTATCATTCCATGCGCTTTCAAGCTCTTCACATGTCTGGACAAGTTTTGCGGCATTATCATAAACTTCCTGAGGAACATAGAAATCTTTGTCGGAAACACCGAGATTCTGTTTTAAAGCCTTAACATTGTCAGCACCGAGCGGTTCTCCGTGGGCGTTGGCCTTACCCTCTTTCGCAGGACAGCCGTAACCGATCTTTGTCTTTACTATGATGAGAGAAGGTCTTTCGGTATCGCTCTTGGCTTCATTGATCGCAGTTGAGATCGTACTGAGATCGTTTCCGTTTTCCACGGTTATAACCTGGAAACCGAATGATTCAAATCTTAAAGCGACATCTTCCCTGAAAGCGATATCTGTATCGCCTTCAATGGAAATCCTGTTGGAATCATATAAAACTATAAGTTTTGAAAGACCGAGTGTTCCTGCGAGTGAAAATGCCTCATATGATATTCCTTCCATCATGCAGCCGTCACCGCCAAGCACATAAGTATAATGGTCTATGATATCACAATCTTCTTTGTTAAATTCAGAAGCAAGACGTTTTTCAGCCATAGCCATGCCAACCGCCATAGCCATTCCTGCTCCCAAAGGTCCTGTCGTTGCTTCGACTCCGACAGTATGCTTATATTCAGGATGTCCCGGAGTAAGTGAATCAAGCTGTCTGAAATTCCTTATATCATCCATTGTAAGTCCGTATCCGAAGATATGAAGAAGCGAATATAAAAGAGCGGATCCATGACCTCCCGAAAGGATGAAACGATCCCTGTTGATCCATTCAGGATCCTTAGGATTGTGATTTAAATGATGCGCCCATAACTCATAAGCCATCGCTGCGCTTCCCAAAGGAAGTCCCGGATGTCCTGATCTTGCTTTCTCGATCATATCAGCTGATAAAGCACGTATGGTATTTACAGATAAGGTGTCAATGTTAGTCATAGTATTCCTCCGTTCAGGTTTTTTGGTATGATCTTCAAAGAATGCAGCAGGTCTTTGAAGTAATGATTGATCATGAAAGTTTTTCTATCTTTTTATAATACTTAAGTACCGCCTTACCCACTATCTTATCTTTATGAACATAGGTGTTCTTCCAGAAACGCGCGTCCCACGAGTTGTTTCTGTTATCTCCCATCACAAAATATGAATCTTCCGGAACGTTAAACGGTCCGAAGTTAAGGTCTAACGGAGTGACTGTAAGATAATCGCTTTCATCAAGAACTTCGCCGTTGATATATGTAACTCCGTGTTTTATCTCGACAGTATCATTCGGAAGACCGATTATCCTTTTGATATAGTTCTCTTCTTCATTATCCGGGAATTTAAAGATTATTATATCTCCTCTTTCCGGATCGGAAAATGTATAAGAGAGCCTGAATCCAAACAGCCTGTCTCCCGCCATGATCGTAGGTTCCATGGAGCCCGTCGGAACGGTAGTGTTGGCGAGGATGAATCTGTTGATGATCAGCGCGATCGCGCATGCTATAGCGAACAGTATCACCCAGCTTAACAGTTCCCTGACGAAACTCGGCTGCTTTTTCGAAACATTTTCTTTTGGTTCATTCTCCTTTGAAGTGTTTTTCTTTGAACGGTTGTCTTTAGATTTTTTTTCTTCGATCATTTTAACCTCCCGACTTTTTTCCCGATTCAAATTTCTGATCATCTTAGCTTTAAAGATAACGGATTCTGCGCACGATCTCGTGCTCCCGAAATCCAGTTATCAGCTAAGTGACAACATAGAGTATACCCCTTTATTTTTAAAAAAACAAGCAAAACACATCATTTCGCATATTCTTCGAGAATCTTTTCTGCCACAGGAACGGCCGAGGCCGCTCCTGTAACGCCGTTTTCGACCAGTACACAGATGACTATCGGCTCTTTTTCGTCCGAAACCGCGCAGGCGGTAAACCACGCGTGGGAGTTACCGTTTGAATCATATTCCGCGGAACCTGTCTTTCCGAAGACCTTGAATCCGTGCGTCTTCATATCCTTAGCTGTACCTATTGTGGCAACGCCCGATAAAAGCTCCTGCATTTGTAATGAAATATCCTTATCAAGCAGTTTTATGTCTTTGGATCTCTCATACTGCTTTACGGTTCTGCCATTGTAGTCTATTACCCGGTCAAGTACATGTGGCTGTTTTAAGACTCCTTTATTGTATATGGCGCTCATTATAAGCGCGTTATGCAGTGGGGTCACAAGAGTTTTGCCCTGACCTATGGCAGTCTGGAAGATGTCTCCCATGGAATCGCCCTCTTTTAATTCAAAGGACGAAGTCTTCATAGGAAGATCTATCTCAAGAGCTTTGTTAAATCCGATTGATCCAACAAAACTCTGGTATTTTTTAAGGTCAAGTTTTGAGCCTATATTGGCAAATGAAGTGTTGCACGAATAAGCCAGCGATTTAAAGAGGTCGACTTTTCCATGCTTTTTATTATTATGACAGCTTATCTTTGCGCCGCCGTCGGAATATTTTCCGGCGCATTTAAAACTATAGCCTTTGGCTTCATCAGAAAATTCCCTCAGATACTCCATGGCGGTTATGACCTTGAAGGTGGAACCCGGCGGATATAATCCCGAGGTCGCCCTGTTTAAAAGCTGGTGTTCATCATTCTCTTCGCTGTTGATCTCCTCCCAGATATCCGAAATGATATTCGGATCGTAGGAAGGTCTGCTTATCATTGTAAGTATTGCGCCTGTCTTAGGATTGAGAACAACGACGGCGCCTGCATTTTCACCCATGGCAGTATATGCCGCCATCGTAAGCCTGTGGTCAAGCGTTGTTATGATACTGTTTCCTTTATTCTTAATGCCTTTTATCTCATTTATAAGAGTTTCCCTGTCATACCGGTCAATCTTTAAAAGCGTAAGTTCTTCTGTTCCTTCTATGCCCGTCTTGCCTTTTACAAATCTTCCGACGACATGCGCGTATATTTCGCCGTAAGGATAGTCTCTTGTATTATCTTCAAGAGTCTGCGCGAGTATCTCCATATCCGAAGAGTATATCGTGCCTCTTACAATTTTTTCCGAAAGCACAGCCGCCCTTTTATTATAAGGATTATTGACAACATCCTGTGAGCGGACGGCGACAAAATAAACGAAATGCCCGATAAGCCAGAGGATTATGGCTGAAAAAATGAAGCCTGTGATCTTAATATATCTATTCATCTTCTCCCATTTCCTCCTTAAGCTCCAATTCCTCCCGCTTACCTGCAGCCTTCTGATTGATAGCATAAAGGCCCTGTATTATGCTGAATAACATGATAACGGAAACTGCCGAGCTTCCGCCCTGACTGATAAGCGGCAGGGTAACTCCGGTGGACGGAATAAATCCCGTAACTCCTCCGAGAGTGAGAATAACCTGTGTAAAGAACATGGTACTAAGCCCCATTGCGAGCAGTTTGTGAAAACTATTTTCAAGTCTCAAGGCTATTTCAAGAAATGTAAGGAAGCAGCAAAGATAGATAATGATCACGCACAAAGCGCTGCCTGCGCCCATTTCTTCCGCGATAGCCGCAAATATAAAGTCGGATATGACAACGGGTATCGACGTCGGCATACCGCTGCAAAGTCCGCTTCCAAACCACCCTCCGCTTCCTATAGCCATCAGCGACTGGCTGAGCTGATAACCCTCATTATCAATGACTGCCCACGGATCCATAAAAGCAAGTACCCTTACCCGCACATGAGAAAAAAGCTTATAAGCTACTACGCTCATACCGCAAAGCGAGACAAGTCCGCCGCCAAACAGCAGAAAACTTCCCGACGCTATAAATAGCATTATAAGAAAAGTCATGAAAAATAACAGCGCTACGCCCAGGTCTTTTTCAAGAACGAGTATCAGGACATGAGCTCCGGCAACCGCCGCGGTAAAAAGTATTCTTTTAAAGGTAACTCTCTTTGAAAGAATACCCGCTATGGCAAATACATAGATTATCTTAACGAATTCCGAAGGCTGGAGCATGACAGGACCGATAACAAGCCAGTTCTTTGCTCCGTATTTGGTCTGTCCCATAATAAGCACAAGCAAAAGGATACCGATGCCCGCCATGCAGAACAGTATGCAGAGCTTGTCCAATATCTTTGCCTTTTCTATTATAAAAGGGACAAATAATCCTACAAAAAGCGTAAAGCCGATAAATATACATTGCCTTATACACGAAGACAGGCTGAGTCTTGCCACCATTATAAGTCCAATGACGATCAGCATCATCATATTGTTATAAAGCGGTCTTGAAATGTCATTATATACGAACCTGTACAGCTTTGTTATCGCGTATATGAAGATAAGCTGTACTGAATAGACTATCATATATTTTATATCCGAAAAATTAACGGAGACAATTATATAGCCTGTCAGATGAAAGAGAATGACGATCATCCATTCGAGTGAACCGATAAATTCGCTCTTTTTATAACTTATGGCAAGAAACGCCAGCATTATATATAAAAGCAGCATTATGAGCATTATATATTTGCCAAGCGCAATAAATGTCATCAAATCAGATCACCTCAACTACTTTGAAATACTATGTTATAACAGAATGAACAGACATTTACTATAAGATATCTGTCATTCTTTTCATTGGACATGAAGAGCTTCTTCACTTTTTTATGTGTGACGGAATCTCTCCTGCCCGATTCGCAGCCCGATATATTTTTATTGGCGCAGCTCGCCGTTATCATTGCAGGCATATATCCGTCATAACCTGTGATATCGCATTTCGCGTCAGGATTTTCTATAGGCGCGGCAACAAGATCTACGCCAAGCTCATGCAGTTTATCATAAGAAAGG
>CACZSY010000203.1 GCA_902783965.1 uncultured Lachnospiraceae bacterium | reverse complement strand
GTGGTATTCCAGCAGTCCTCCGCCGCCATTTCCTCAAACTGCGGACCTGGAGCTTTCGGAATAATGTATTTCGTTAAATCCAATAAATCTTATAATATCGGTTCTCTGATCGTTGATGATGAAATTGAAACTGAGCAAGTCGGGGAAAATGAAGAAACCGCCTCAAAGACAGCGGCAAATGAGAACAGACATAATATCCTTTCCGACAGGATATCAGTCTTAAAATCCCTTGAGCCGCAATGGTATGAGAAGATTAAAAATATCGACGCGTCCGCTGCTATCGAGAACAGCGGGTCGGAGGAAACGTTCAAGACGATGCTTAAGATGTTCTATGATTCCATTCCGGCAAAGTACGCGGAACTGGACAGCTGTTATGCGTCAAAAGACTGGGAGAATTATACTATCAGGATACATGCGCTTAAAAGCTCCGCGAAGCTTATCGGAGCAATGGAGCTTTCCGAGAACGCGAGATTTCTTGAAATCGCGGGCAAGGAGGGCAATATCGGATTTATCAGAGGCAATCATCCGCATTTCATGAAAGAACTGATGGAGATGAAAGAAGAACTTGCGGCTGTCGTATACGGAGATATCAATGAGGAAACAGATACGACGCAGGCGAAACCTGCCGCCGATGAACTGTTTATGCAAAGCGTGTACGAGGAACTGCATGAGGCCGCGGAGTCGATGCTCTGCGATTCTATCGAAGACATTTTGGAGCAGATAGATAAATATACGATTTCCGAAGAGGAAATGTTAAGGATAGACGCTATCCGCGAAAAAGTGAGGGAGTATGATTACGACGGTATTCTGGAGATACTTGACAGGGAGTGAGAGCTTTTTTAACAGGTCAGCATGATGACCCGGATTTTCTTGTGCAGCGGCATGCTGCGGATATGGGGAAGATGCAGGATAATAAATAAGCAGCGAAAGGATACAGGTTAAGTGGAGACGGTTGTCAGAATTAATAATACGGTAAATGGTTTCGCGTGGGGAACCTTCGGTCTCGTCCTTCTGCTTGGCACAGGACTGATATGCACCGTAATAACCGGATTTTTTCAGATAAGACATATAAAGCACTGGTGGAAGGGAACTTTCGGGATAATGAACAGCAAAGGCCGTATTATAAATGATGCGGGCGCGCTGTCGCAGTTCCGCGCTTTCTGTACGGCTCTGTGTGCGACTATCGGGACAGGAAACATAGCAGGAGTTTCCGCCGCCATATGTCTCGGAGGACCGGGAGCGGTTTTCTGGATGTGGGTTGCGGCATTTTTCGGAATGATGGTAAAGTACAGTGAAAATGTCCTTGGTATTTATTTCAGAAGAAGAAATACGGAGGGAGCATGGTCAGGCGGTCCAATGTACTATCTTGAAGACGGTCTGGGCTCTGTAAGACACTGCAGAAGAGTGGGAAAAGTGATGGGAGTGCTGTTTTGCGTATTTACAGTGCTTGCATCATTCGGTATAGGAAACATGAGTCAGATCAATAAGATCACCATTAATTTCAGGGAGACTTTCTTTTCGGGAGTTGATATGGGTACATTCCTGGGAGCTTTGAAAGTCAACTGGGTAATAGGATTTGTACTTATGCTGGCAGTGGCGATGATCATATCCGGAGGTTTCAGACGTCTTGCCGCAGTTTCCGAAAAACTGGTTCCCATGATGGTCGTATTATACATGGCAGGATGCATGATCCTGATAATAATGAGGATATCTTATGTTCCCGAAGTGTTCAGAGTGATATTCCGTTTCGCGCTCGGACCGCAGGCACTTGCAGGAGGAGCGGCAGGTACGGTTGTCCGGGGGGCATTTGACACGATCAAAAACGGATGTAAAAGAGGAGTCTTTTCCAATGAGGCGGGTCTGGGTTCTTCGGTAATGGTTCACAGCAATACCTGCGCGAGAGAACCCGTAAAGCAGGGATTATGGGGTATCGCGGAAGTGTTTCTTGATACTATGGTTGTCTGTACCATGACTGCCGTAGTGGTATTAAGTTCGGGCGCGATAGACCTTGAGACAGGTCTTGTAAAAGAAGGAACCAATGACGCGACGCTTGTTACCAGATCTTTCAAGGCGGGTCTCGGAAAACCGGGAGAACTCTTTGTAATGCTGATAATCACATTATTCGCATTTACCACCGTCATGGGGTGGTCCTACTACGGAGCAAAGGTAACAGAGTATCTGTTCGGAGTTATCGCAGCTAAGATATATCGGGTAATATTTATTCTTATCATAGTCTGCGGAGCGGTCATGGAATCAGGTCTTGCATGGGATATTTCCGATACTTTCAACGGACTTATGATGATACCTAACCTGATAGGTATCTTAGCCCAGATACCGCTGATAATTAAACTGACCAATAATTATATAGAGAGGAAGATAAAAGGCAAAGAAACAGAACCGATGCTTTCTTACGATCCGGATATACAAAACAATGCGCTGAAAGCTGTTGCAAAGGGCGCGGAATGATGGTACGAAAAAACAAGCACAACGAGTCAGTTTACCCTTTTGACCCTATTAACATATTGTGAAAAGCGGCGTTTAGTGATAAACTGGTCTTTACAAGAAATCAACGCAACGTTTTAGCCTGCAGAAAAAACAGCGTAACAGAAATACTGCAGGGCAGGAAAAAACCGTAACGGAAAATCTGCATGAGAAAGGAATTCGTTTTATGACTCGTAAACATATCGTTTTTAAAGGAAGCGTACAGGGCGTAGGGTTCAGATGGAGAGCCCAGAGCGCAGCGCATCTTTACGGCTGCACCGGATGGGTGAGCAACTCCTATGACGGAAGTGTTGTCATGGAGGTACAGGGGTCTGATGATGATATCGACTGTATGCTGCAGACGCTTGAAAACGGCACTTTCATCAGTATAGAAGATATGGAGATAAAGACGGTGCCGGTGATCGATGAAAGGGGGTTTTCGATAGAGTAGATGATGGGAGATTTTTCGGAAAAAATATTTACATCATATGAAAAAGCTGCGGACGGAGAAGAACCCGCGCCGGAAGATTTCATGAATATTGCGATAAATGAGGCGCGGAAAGGCATTTGTAATAAAGAAGGCGGACCTTTCGGATGCGTTGTGGTTAAGAACGGAAAAGTTGTCGGCATTGGGCACAACAGGGTTCTGATCGATAATGATTCGACCATGCATGGAGAGATCGCAGCCATAAGGGACGCCGAAAAGAAGCTTGGAACCTACGATCTCTCGGGCTGTGATATCTATACTACAGCTGAGCCGTGCCCGATGTGCTTTGCGGCTTGTATGTGGGCGAATATCTCACATATTTTTTATGGCTGCACGATAGAAGATACGTCAAGGATAGGCTTTCGGGATAAGAGATTCGATGAGCTTATGGGTGGAAGAGATAAACTTGCGGATTATCTTACACAGATGCAGCGGAAAGCTTGTCTGGAATTATTCAATGAATATGATGCCATGGAAAAGACTATATACTGACCGGTAAAAATTGTTGCCAAGAGCGCTTGAAACAGGTGGCCGAAAGAAGAAAAAACAACGCAATAGGCTGTAAATGGCAGTAAAATAATAAATTTTTAATTAGAGCTCATATACTTGTCAGAAAAAATGTGATAAAATATAAATAATATTTTTAATACATTAAGAACAGGAGGCATTTCATTATGAAATATGAAATTCAGGGAGGAAATCTTCCGGTAGTAATCTGTAAACTTGATTCAGGTGAGCAGCTTGTAACAGAAGGCGGAGCAATGTCTTGGATGTCACCTAATATGAAGATGGAAACTTCAGGCGGCGGTGTAGGAAAGATGTTCGGAAGAGCTTTCAGCGGTGAGAATATTTTCCAGAATATCTATACGGCACAGGGCGGAGAAGGACTTCTTGCAATGGCATCAAGCTTCCCGGGATCTATACAGGCGTTTGAGATCACACCGAGCAATACGATGATCCTGCAGAAATCCGCATTCCTCGCAAGTGAAAAGGGAGTTTCTCTTGAAGTATTCTTCAGAAAGAACCTTGGAGCGGGCTTGTTCGGCGGTGAAGGATTCATCATGCAGAAGGTAAGCGGCAGCGGTTTATGCTTCGTTGAATTTGACGGACATGTTGTTGAATATGACCTTGAAAGAGGACAGCAGATGGTTATCGATACCGGTAATCTCGCAGCTATGTCTGCAACCTGCACAATGGAGATCAAGACAGTGGCAGGCATCAAGAATAAATTATTCGGTGGAGAGGGCTTCTTCAATACTGTAGTTACGGGTCCGGGACATATCTGGCTACAGACAATGCCTGCATTCGGCATGGCTCAGGCACTTGCGGGATTCATGCCTACAGGAAAATAAGCGATCCGGGATATGAAATGAGTAGAGGAGAATGACTCCTTTCGTATCTGACCGGTAATCCTGAAAAAATTGATGCACAGAATAAAGCTGGGGTGTGCCATGATCTTTATCACGGTATACCCTTTTAGCTTTAACATAGGGTAGTTATAGAATTTATGAGATGTTATGAAAGGGGATAACAGAAGAAAATTTTTGGAGGTCTTTAAGATATGCTCATTAAAGAGGCAAGAAAACTGCTTGATGATTTTTATTATAAAAAGGAACATTTACCTGAAGAAGAAAAGCTTTTTGTGGAAGCTGTAAAGTTTCTGATAGACAGGGAAAATAAACCTCTTGACATGATGAACCTTGGCAGTTTTTATTATGATAAGAAAGAATACGGATCAGCGTTAAAATATTATGAGATGGCAGCCGCGATGAAATATGTTCCGGCTTATGAGATGCTTGCGGCGATATGGTATTATGGGAAAACGGGGACAACGGACTATATAAAGGCGAAAGAGTATTTTACATGGCTGAAGGACAGGGGAAATAAAGCTGCCGCTGAGATGTTGGATGAAATAGATAAAAAGGAACTGGCATAAGGCTCCGGCTTCGAAAAAATGTCTGAATGATTATTTTTCTCTTGACTATGCGGTACTATTTTGGTAGAATAAATCCGTAATGGTTTGTAATAAGTTTGTAATAAATAGCGTCGAATTTTGGAGAAAATATGAAGAAAATTGTAAAATATAGTTTATATTCAATAGCCGGGCTTGCCGCAGCCGCAGCTGTAGCCGGAGCAGCCGACGGTCTTATCAGGAATGAATCCGATATGATCGAAGAGGGCGGATATGTGTGTGAGCAGATGATAATGACTACTGCTGACGTAGATGCTGTTTCCAACGACGGTGATGGTTCGGACGCATGGTATGATTCAATAGTTCTGGATTCACGTACCACATATTTTTCGGGAAAGAAGAGCCAGGCTAAAACCACATTGGAAGATCCTGCCGCAAAACTTGCGACACATAATGATCTTATTTCCGATAAGACTGATATTAAGCCGGCTGATGACAATACGGAAGAGAATATCGCAGATAATAACGCTCAGGCGGATAATGACGGACAGGTGACTGGTGATCCGGCCGGACAGGTTGAACAACAGCCTGATGAAACTGAGATCACCGATCAGAAAGCCGACGGGATATCTGACAGCACAGATGAAAAGTCAGAACCGGATAAGACCGAAGCGGGAGCGCCGGATAATACCGAGGAGATCCCTGATGATGATCCTGACGGAGCGAAGGTCAACAGTGAAGAAGCGGAAGAGATGAAAGCCCTTCTTGAAGATGATGAGACTCTTGATGATGATCTTACGGAAAAGACTTTAAAGTATCCGGAGCTTGAGGGCATAGCCGTAGCAAAGGTTGACAATTATCTTAAGATCCGTAAGGAGCCGAATACCGAGGCTGAGGTTATCGGTAAGCTTTATCATGCGGCAGCAGGTAAGGTGATCGAAGAAGACGAACCGACTGCGGGATGGACTAAGATCAAGTCCGGAAGCGTAACAGGTTATGTTAATAATGATTACATACTGGTGGGCGATGACGCCGGAGAATATGTTCGCAAGAACTGTCCGCAGACAGCAACCGTTAACTGCGGTTCCCTTAAGATAAGAAAAGGTCCTTCCATCGAAAGTGAAAGACTTGCCGCGTTATCAAGATATGATAAGGTTCAGGTATTAAAGATTTATGAAGGATGGGTAAAGGTTCTGGTTGATAATGACCTCGTAGGTTATGTATCAGACGAATATGTAGACCTTTCATATGAGCTTAAGGATGCCATTTCTATAGAAGAAGAGAAAAAAGCCAAAGAAGAAGCCGAGGCAAAGGCTAAGGCGGAAGCCGAGGCAAAGGCTAAAGCGGAAGCCGAGGCAAAGGCTAAGGCGGAAGCTGAGGCAAAGGCTAAAGCGGAAGCCGAGGCGAAGGCTAAGGCGGAAGCAAAGGCGAAGGCCAAAGCAGAGGCAAAGGCCAAAGCAGAGGCAAAGGCCAAAGCGGAAGCAGAGGCAAAGGCCAAAGCAGAGGCAGAGGCGAAGGCTAAAGCGGAAGCCAAGACGAAGAATGGATCCAAGAGCAATACAAAGACGGAAACCAAGACGACGGACAAGTCTGAAACCAAGACAACGGACAAGTCTGAAACCAAGACGAAAAGCGAAAGCAAGACAGAAACCGGAAGCGAAGATACTTCAAAGCTTCGTCAGAACATAGTTAATTACGCGCTTCAGTTTGTGGGTAATCCTTATGTTCACGGAGGCAACAGCCTTACAAGAGGAACCGACTGTTCGGGATTCACGAAGCTTGTATATGCGCATTTCGGATACAATATAGCAAGAACTCCGGGCGGACAGATACCTTATGGTAAGAAGATCAGCAAGAGCGAGATGAAACCGGGAGACCTGATATTCTATATGAATACGGCCGGCACCAGAGTCGGACATGTTACAATGTATATCGGAAACAATAAGGTTGTACATGCAAGCCAGCCTTCAACAGGTATCAAGATCTCCAATATGAATTACAGAAGCTATTACTGCATAGTAAATATAATTGGGGACTAGCTTACAGAAGAATATGATTATTTGACCCGGCGGCCGCAAGGACTTCCGGGTCTGTTCATATACCGGGGCGGGCAGAAGAAAAGAAGCGCCGTCCGGTAAAAGCAAAGCGCCGGTGGGGCAGAAGAAAAGAAGCGCCGTCCGGTAAAAGCGCAGGAACGGCGGCAGGAAGATAAAGACAGAGTAGGAAGATAGAATATGTGGATCGCAGACGGATGGAAAGATTATGAGATTTTAGACACCAGCGATGGTGAGAAACTTGAGAGATGGGGAGATTACATGCTGATAAGACCGGATCCCCAGGTCATATGGAATACGCCGAAAGAGCATTTTGGATGGAAACGGATGGACGGTCATTATCACCGGAACAGCAGGGGAGGCGGCGAATGGGAATTTTTCGGACTGCCTCAGACCTGGCAGATAGGATATGGAGAGCTCAGGTTCAATCTCTCTCCGTTCAGTTTTAAGCACACAGGTCTTTTTCCGGAACAGGCGGTCAACTGGGACTGGTTCGGGGAACTGATTAGAAACAGCAAAAGACCGATAAAGGTGCTCAATCTGTTCGCATATACAGGCGGGGCGACGGTTGCGGCGGCAGCTGCGGGAGCGGCGGTCACACATGTTGACGCTTCCAAGGGAATGGTCAGCTGGGCCAAGGAAAATGCGGCGGCATCCGGACTTGCGAACGCGCCGATAAGATATCTTGTCGATGACTGCGCGAAATTTGTCGCAAGGGAGATAAGAAGAGGCAACCATTATGATGCCGTGATCATGGATCCGCCTTCGTATGGAAGAGGACCCGGCGGCGAAGTATGGAAGATAGAAGATCAGATACATTTTCTGGTAAAGCAGTGCGCTCAGCTTTTGAGTGATGATCCGCTTTTCTTCCTGATCAATTCTTATACGACAGGCCTCGCGCCTTCGGTGCTTTCATATCTGCTCGGGATCACCGTGCAGGAAAAGTACGGCGGAAAGATCACAACTGATGAGATCGGACTTAAGGTTAAGTCAACGGGACTGGCACTCCCTTCGGGCGCTTCGGGAAGATGGGAGAAGACAGATTAAATCAGCAGACGGCGCCGGAGACGGTAGTTCCTTTGGCAGATAATGGCGGGTGTTAGACGAAAGATACAGATCAAAGCGAAAAGCGGAAATGGAGATAATATATGAAATTCATTGATAATATTAAAGAAAAGTCCAACAAAAATCTTCACATGGAGGATCTCGAAGGACTTAAGATGAAGATAATATGGGGCGCAGTCATACTTGCCGTATTATTTGTTGTCATCTATGCGGTAAGCGACAGCATGGCCAAGAAGATCAAGGTCGAACTGGAGGTCGGAGAGAGCATCGACGTGGGAAGAGTGACGGTAACGGTTAACAGCGACGGAAAGGTCGAGGGTGAAAACGAATGCGTTAAGTGCACACTCAATGATGCTCCGGGAGGCGGCAAGCTCATGAAGATACTTGCGGTAAAGCCGGGAAAGTGCAGTATCAAAGTTAAAGATGAGGAAGGAACATCCTTTGTATATAAGATAAAAGTCAAAGAAGAGAAATAATGATAAGATCATAGCGGGGTGCGCAGGTTTTCATGCGCACCCCGTAAAAGCAGACGTTTATATAGAAAAAAAGTTGCCGCACTGATCACTTAGTGCGGCAAACCTTTTCTGAAAGCTGGGCTACAAGGATTCGAACCTTGAGATGTCGGAGTCAGAGTCCGATGCCTTACCGTTTGGCGATAGCCCAATATATGAATCTGTCGTCCGCCTGAGTGAAAATGTAAGCTGTTCAAGCGAACAATCGTTATTTTAACAGGATTTATCGGGGTTGTCAAGAGCAAATTTTAAAAATAAAAAAAATATTTCCGGGAATCCGGCTGCGTTTTTTGTATACAGTATTTTTAAAAGTGCAATATTTTTATTTACACTTTCCATAAAAAATGATAGAATTGTGGATAGATATGTGGAAGTATTCCACAATACAGAAGGAGGATTTTTCTATGTCTAGAGCTAAACAATCCATGGACGGAAATACAGCTGCCGCACATGTTGCGTATGCGTATACAGATGTAGCCGGCATATATCCGATTACACCGTCCAGCCCTATGGCTGACAATGTTGATCAGTGGTCAGCAGCAGGACAGAAAAATATTTTTGGAAATCAGGTTAAGGTAGTTGAGATGCAGTCAGAGGCAGGAGCAGCAGGTACTGTTCACGGTTCACTGGCAGCAGGCGCTATCACAACAACATTTACAGCATCACAGGGTCTTCTTCTTATGATCCCTAACATGTACAAGATCGCTGCAGAGCAGCTTCCTTGTGTATTTGATGTATCAGCACGTACAGTAGCTACACAGTCACTTAACATCTTCGGAGATCACAGCGACGTTTATGCATGCCGTCAGACCGGTTTTGCTATGCTTGCCGAGACCAACCCACAGGAAGTTATGGACTTAAGCCCTGTAGCACATCTTGCAGCTATCGAAGGCAAGGTTCCTTTCATCAACTTCTTCGACGGTTTCCGTACATCACACGAGATCCAG
>CACZSY010000202.1 GCA_902783965.1 uncultured Lachnospiraceae bacterium | reverse complement strand
ATGGAAGCTCTGAGCTTTGTCATCTTACCCTCATCGTAATCCGGATGGTTCTGATAGATATGATCCGTAACCACAAGCTCCAGTACGGCATCTCCGAGAAATTCAAGTCTCTGATTATCTTCTCTTGTTTCAATCCTTATCTCATTGATATATGAACTGTGTGACATGGCGTTTACAAGCAGGTCTTTATTCTTAAAACTGTAATCTACCAGCTTTTCCAATTCACTTAGATCGATCTGCATAAGTCAAATACTCCTTCAAAAGACTATTGTCCGATGTATATATCAACGTCAAGACTCTCTCACAAGCCTTACGTGACTAAGAATAAAAGCTGTCTGAGTTACCAGACAGCCTCATTCTAATTATTTTAAATCTGAACTATGTACTGCATCCCTGATCTGTTCAACAGCATCTCCGACTGTTACGATCTTTTCTGCCTGTTCGTTATCGATCTCGATATCGAACTCTTCTTCTATTCCCATGATGATCTGAAATACATCCAGGGAATCCGCTCCGAGATCGTCAACAAATGTTGTCTCCATTGTGATCTCATCTTCATCAACATTGAGCACTTCACTGATAATTGCTTTTAATTTCTCTTCCATTTAAATCCATACCTTTCTGATTTAATGATAATTATGCTATTACTCAACTACTTCGATCTTCTCTTTGATCTTTTGATTTATGTTTTGTTCATTGAATAATTTACATTGTTTAATGGCATTCTTTATCTCTATGCTGTTGGAACTTCCATGCGCTTTTACAACAAGTCCGTTAAGTCCAAGCATAGGCGCTCCGCCGTACTGATCGGTATTGAAATCCTTAAGTGTTGCTTTCAGAGCTTTTTTCGAAAGCAAAGCTCCCATCTTGCTCTTAAAAGAGCTCATAAAGCCTTCTTTGATCTTTTTTAAAAGCGAAGTAGCAACTCCTTCATAAAGCTTAAGGATAACATTTCCGACAAATGCTTCGCAGACTATAACGTCCGCAACGCCCTTCGGTATATCTCTTGCTTCGATATTACCTATGAAATTAATGTCGGTGCAATTCTTAAGATAAGGGAAAGTCTCTTTGACCAGAGCATTTCCTTTTTCTTCTTCCGCTCCGATATTGACTATAGCCACCCTTGGATTCTCGATATTCATTACGCCTTCCATATAAACGGAACCCATCTTGGCAAACTGAACCAGATGTGAAGCTCTGGCATCAACATTGGCTCCGCAGTCGATCAGTAGCGCCGGTCTTTTTTCCGTAGGTATGAGCGGTGCAAGAGGCGGTCTCTCGACTCCCTTGATCCTTCCTACAATAAGCTGTCCTCCGACAAGTACCGCTCCGGTGCTGCCGGCTGAAAGGAAAGCATCTGCTTTTCCCTCCTTGACGAGCTTCATCCCCACAACGATAGAGGAATCCTTCTTTCTTCTTATAGCCATTACCGGAGCCTCATCACAGGTTATCTCCTCCGTGGCGTTAACAACCTCAATCTGTTCTTTATTGTAGGTATATGCCTCAAGCTCCTTATAAATGACTTCCTCTTTTCCCACGAGAAAGACCTTTATGGAAGGTTCTTCGTTGATGGCTTCAATGGCGCCCTTGATGATCTGTACCGGGGCATTATCGCCGCCCATTGCATCTAATGCAACTCGTGTCATTCTCTGCATAAACAGCCTCCTTTATTGCCATTACCTAATATACTAGAAAAGTATTTATAAATCAACACTAATTTATTGGCTTTTTGTAAAAAAAAGATTTATATGTCTCATATCCCATCTTCTGATGTCCGATTATCTGTTCCGTGCTGCCTATAAACAGTACGCCGCCTTTTTTCAGAGACTCAAGAAACTTCTTATATATATCATCTTTTGCTTCTTTTGTAAAGTATATCATGACATTTCTGCATACGATAAGCTCCTGGGCCTTCGGATAATCATCTGAAAGAAGATTAAGCTTTTTAAATTCCACACATCTTTTTACTTCATTAGATATAACGTACTTTCCATCATCATTAACCTTGAAATACTTATCCAGATACTTCTGTGGTATTTTTTCAATATCTTTTCCGGAATAGATACCCTTTCCCGCTTTTTCCATAACCGTCTCGTCGATATCCGTTGCAAGGACATGTATATGACTAAGCGGGACATATTCTCCAAGCAGCATTACAAGGGAATAAGGTTCCTGACCTGTGGAACATGCGCTGCTCCAGATGCGAAGTTTCTTTCCAAACCTGTCGATAAGATACGGAAATATCTCGTCTTCAAGGATATCCCACTGTTCCATATTCCTGAAAAATTCAGACACATTGATCGTTATATAATTCATGAATTCTTCATACAGATCCTTATTTTCTTTAAGAGCCTTATAATATGAATCATAGGTTTTATATCCGTTCTTATTGATCAGACTCTCAATCCTTCTCTTCATCTGCATTTCCTTGTAAAGTGAAAGGTCTATTCCCGTTAAAGAGAAGATGCCTTTTTTAAATTCTTCATATGAACCCATATAAACTCCTTTTGATCCTTGATAACGGATTTTTTCGCGGTAAAAACATTCGAGTAGGGAAGATTCTGTCTGCCCTACTCGACAATCATTCTATGATGTATTTCTGCTTCTTATTCCTGATCAGCCTGTTCTTCATCCGATGCAGCAGCTTCTTCATCATCTTTTGTTTCTTCTTCCAATGCTCTTATGCTCAAGCTTATCTTCTTGGCTTCCGCATTGACATCAACAACCTTTGCTGTAATCTCCTGTCCGATCGAAAGAACATTCTCAGGCTTCTCAACTCTTTCTTTAGATATCTGTGATACATGAAGCAGAGCATCAACTCCCGGTTCAAGCTCAACGAATGCGCCGAATGCAGCCATTCTTGCAACCTTTCCTGTTATCACAGTTCCCTTTGCGTATTTCTCGGCTACAGTAAGCCATGGATTCTTGTCTTCGAACTTCATGCTTAAGGCGATCTTTTCACCTTTGATATCCTTTACAAGAACATTAACCTTATCGCCAACCTTAACTACTTCGCCAGGATTGTCCAGTCTTCCCCATGACATCTCTGAGATGTGAAGAAGTCCGTCAACTCCGCCAAGATCTACGAATGCGCCAAATGATGTAACATTCTTAACAACGCCTTCAACTGTCATTCCGACTTCAAGCTTAGCAAATAAAGCTTCCTGCGCTGCTTTCTTCTTTGCAGCTACAAGCTGCTTTCTGTCACCTATGATCCTGCCCTTCTTCGGGTTGTACTCAATTATAACGAATTCAACTTCCTGCTTATCATATTTTGAAAGATCCCTCTCGTAAATATCCGAAACAAGACTTGCAGGAATAAATATTGCCGCACCGCCAAAATCAACAACTAAGCCTTTATCGCTGACCTTTGTAACAACCGCTTTTAACACTTCTTTATTGTTAAAGGCTTCTTCAAGTCTCTTGTTAGCCTTTTCGGCAGCGAGCTTCTTGTAAGTTAAAATGACCTGTCCTTCTCCATCATTCACTTTAACTACTTTTGCCGGTAAAACATCGCCTACTTTAACAGCTGTACGAAGGTCAATGTCGGCAGCGTTTGAATATTCCTTTCTGGAAATGATACCATCAGCCTTATAACCGATGTTGAGAACTATCTCGTCTTCCTTGACATCTATAACAGTTCCTTCAACGATCTGTCCGTTACTTATGCTGACAACACCCTCCTCCTTTAATAACTCTTCGAAACTAACTTCTGACATTGGTTGTAAACCTCCTTGATAATATAGTTTGGGGTTGATGCCCCCGCTGTAATGCCCAAACTTCTGAATGATCCAAGTTTCACCGGATCTATGTCCTTAAGAGTCTGTATATAAAAAGTGTTCTCACACTCATTCTTACATATCCCGAATAACTTCTGGGTATTGGAGCTGTGCTTTCCGCCTATCACGATCATTGCTTCCATCTTTCTGGCCAGCTCATATGCTTCCTTCTGTCGTTCCTCTGTAGCATTACAAATCGTATTTAAAACAATTATATCATAATCCTTTTTTTGAATTTTTTCAACTAAATAATTAAATTTTGTGTAATTAAATGTCGTCTGGGAAACGATGCAGAGACGTTTGTCTTCAAAACTGTCAAATTTTGTAAAAAAAGCCGCAGCCTGTTCTTCATTTTCTATGACATCAACTCCGCCTGCACACCAACCCATTATCCCCAGAACGTCCGGATGGTCTTTATTACCGATTATGAGTATATGCCTTCCCTCGCTGCTGTTCTTTCTGACTATGTTATGGATCTTTTTTACAAACGGGCAGGTCGCGTCAACCATTCTTATTCCAAGCGTTTCGCAGTCTTTATATATCTTCTCGCTTACGCCGTGAGCTCTTATTACAAGAGTCCCGTCCTTTGCCAGAGGTATATCTTCCTCTGACATGATCACCTTTACTCCTCTTTTCTCAAGCGTGGCCACAACCTCTTCATTATGCACTATCGGGCCGAAGGTAAAGACGTCATTTCTGTTTTTGCTTTCCTCAAAGACCATTTTAACGGCACGCTCTACACCCGGGCAGAAGCCTGCCGTCTTTGCAAGAACTATCTCCATTTTTCCCCCACTATCCTCTTCATCTCACTTACCACTTCTTCAATGCTCATATCGGAGCTGTCCAGAAGCACTGCGTCTTCGGCCTGTCTTAACGGGGCTGTCTTTCTGTTCATGTCCTGTTCATCCCTGGCCTTGATCTCTTCCTCTATCGTCGAAAGGTCTGCTTCAATTCCTCTTTCCTTTAATTCCTTCCATCTTCTTTCGGCTCTTGTCAATGTGCTTGCCGTAAGAAATATCTTTACCGGAGCGTCAGGCACGACGCAGGTTCCTATATCCCTGCCATCCATCACCACATTGTTCTTTTCCGCCAGTTCCCTCTGAAGATCCAGAAGTTTTTCCCTTACGGCAGGGATCTTAGATATCGTTGAAGTCGCGAAACCAACCTCTTGTGTCCTTATGAAACCGCTTACATTTTCTCCGTTAAGTATTACCTGAAGGACTCCTTCGTCATATTCGATGTTAACCCTGATCTCATCAAGTTTTCCGATCACTTTTTCTTCATCCGAAACGTCAATGCCGTTTCTAAGATAGTAATAAGCAATTGCTCTGTACATGGCCCCCGTATCAACATAGATGAAAGAAAGCTCCTTAGACAGAAGTCTTGCTATCGTGCTTTTTCCCGCTCCTGCAGGTCCGTCGATCGCTACACAAAATCCCATTTTTCTTCTCCGTTTCTTTTATATTATGATGTTGTCTGTTCAATAACGGCGCCGGCGTTCTGCCGTGCCGTATGCCGGCTGAGTTTTCAAACTTCTCCGGCCGCTTTTCCGGCTACCATTCCGCTTGACCAGGCTATCTGAAGGTTAAATCCACCCGTCAGCGCATCAACATCCATTACCTCTCCTGCAAAATATATATTCTTACACAGCCTTGATTCCATGGTCTTAGGATTAATCTCTTTCACATTGATCCCGCCTCTGGTTATTATGGCCTCGCTGAAGCCGCGAAGCGACACCAGCTCGAATTCCAGCCCCTTAATAGTTCTAAGAAGCTTTCTTCTCTTTTTCTTATCTATCCCGTTAACCGGCTGTTCGCCGTCAAGTCCCGCGTGAGACAGGCATACCGGCACCAATGCCTTAGGCATAAGCGATTCACAGACATTGGAAAGCTGTCTGTTAGGACTCTTTTCAAATTCCCTTATCAGTCTTTTATCAAGCGTTTCCTCATCCAGCGCAGGTTTAAGATCTATCCCTGCTGTAAGTCCCATATTATCGTTTAGCAGTTCCCTGTCAAGCTTCATGCTCAGAGTAAGAACGACCGGTCCGCTTATCCCGAAATGTGTAAAAAGCATCTCTCCGAATTCCTCGCAGAGTTTCTTATCACCCTTCTTTACATATACGCTTACATTTTTTAATGTGAGCCCCATCATCTCACGGCATTCATTACCTTTTATATTAAACGGTACAAGTCCCTGAAGCGGCGAAACGATCTTGTGTCCGATCGATCCCGCGAGCTCATATCCGTCCGGACATGCTCCGCATGACGGGTATGAAATTCCCCCTGTAGCAATGATCAACGCATCCGCACAAAGCTCTTTCATCTTTTTATCTGCTGTACCCTGACATACAACACCTTTAAAACATCCATCCTCGGTTATGAGTGATCTCACTCTCGTATTGAGCATTATCCTGACACCAGCGGCTTTAAGTCTGGATTCCAGATTCTTTATGACATCGCTTGATCTGTCCGAAGCCGGGAACACCCTTCCCCCGCGCTCAGTCTTAAGCCTTAGTCCGCCTTCCTCAAAAAAATCCATGAGTTTTCTGTTGTCAAAGCTTTTAAAGGCGCTGTACATAAACTTCGGATTGGTCATGATATTGGAAAAAAGCTGGTCTAAATCACAGCTGTTGGTAACATTGCATCTGCCTTTACCTGTTATAAACAGCTTTTTTCCCAGCTTTTCATTCTTCTCTATAATAATGATCTCATTATCATTTACAGCCGCCGTCAGGGCAGCCATCATCCCGGCGGCTCCGCCGCCAACTATAATGATCTTTTTCATCAGATATCCTCTGGTACTGCAGGTCAGTCTTTATCATTGTCCATAATAACGCGTCTGTTGGCATACATATATTCAACAAGTGAGATCACTGTAAGCGCTACCGCAGCCCATATAAGGATCTGTTCAACAATATTAAAGAAAGCGTTATCAAAATCAACTATCAGGAATATGCACATGAACATCTGTATGACAGTCTTGACCTTTCCCCAATAGTTTGCGGCTATGACAACACCGTTATCAACAGCTATCAGCCTTAATCCACTGATTATAAATTCTCTTGCAATGATAACGATAACAGCCCATGCGTACAGCCTGTCCAGTTCTACCAGACATATAAGAGCCGAACTTACGAGAAGTTTATCCGCCAGCGGATCCGCAAACTTTCCGAAATTAGTTACCAGCTGCCATTTCCTTGCAAGATAACCGTCAATGAAATCAGATATACAAGCTAGGCAGAATACTGCGCATGCTATATAATCGTTATACGGTATCTGTCTTACAAGCATCAGCACAACAAAAACAGGTACCATTATTACTCTTGTCAGAGTTATTTTATTTGGTAAATTCATATTAAAAGCCTTCCTTGATAGAATACTGTTGTCAATATTCAAAAATATCGCGTATTCCTAAATGATATCCTTTATATCATCTTTTGTCAAGCTCCGTTACTGCAAATAGTATCTTACGTTCACAGCACTTCAACCGCTTTAAGATCATAGCCGTCGCTTTCCTCGATCTTAACTGTGATAAACTCGCCGCTGACATGAGGTCTTTCCGCCTTTACAAAAACACAGCTATCAACCGAAGGCGCATCCATATAGCTTCTTGCGGCATATACATCTTCTTCCGGAAGATATCCGTCAACAATGACCTCGAGAACCCTGCCGGTCATCCCTGCCGCCTTATCAAAAGCTATGTCAGCCGCAAGTTCCATCAAGGCATCGCGTCTGCTTTCCCTGACATCTTCATCGATCTGTCCGTCAAAGGAAGCGGCCGGCGTCCCTTCTTCCGCCGAATACGGAAACGCTCCGGTCCTGTCAAATTCCATATCGTATACAAAATCCAGCAGTTCTTCAAACTCCTCATCGGTTTCCGACGGGAATCCCGTTATAAATGTAGTGCGAAGCGCTATATCGGGTATCTCTGTTCTTAAACGACCTATAAGCTCTTTAAGTTCTTTTTCAGTAGTCCTTCTGCCCATCTTTTTCAGTATCCTGTCATTCGCATGCTGGACAGGCATATCAAGATAATGAAGCACCTTTGGAATATCCCTTACGGCTGCTATCAGCTCTTCATCTATCTCTTCAGGATAACAGTACATTATCCTTATCCAGTGAATGCCTTCTATCTTTGATAATTCCGATAAAAGCTTCGGCAGCGATTTCCTGCCGTACAGATCTTTTCCGTATAAAGTGGTCTCCTGCGCTACCAGTATCAGCTCGACGCATCCGTTTGACGCAAGATACTCAGCCTGCGATATAAGCCTTTCCATAGGCACTGAACGGTATCTTCCCTTAAGTGAAGGTATGATGCAGTAAGAACATCTCTTATCGCAGCCTTCCGCGATCTTAAGATATGACACGAAACTCTGGGCTGTTATCATCCTTTTGTACTCATCCTTAGGAAGATAGTCGAGAGGTTTAAGCTCCACGCATCTTTCTCCCTGAACAAGCTTATTCAGGATATTAACCAGTTCTTCATAAGCAGTCGTACCTATTACGGCGTCTACCTCAGGTATCTCCTGTAATATCTCATCTTTATATCTTTGGGCAAGACAACCGCAGACAAGAAGGTATCTCAGGCTGCCCGTATTCTTCAACCCGGCAAGTCTTATAAGAGCTTCTATGCTTTCCTGCTTTGCGTCAAGGATAAAGCAGCAGCTGTTTACTATCGCGATATCCGCTTCATCTTCATCCTGAACGATCTCATAGCCTTCCGTCTCCAGCATTCCCAGGATCTGTTCACTGTCCGCAAGATTCTTGTCACAGCCTAAGGATTCAAAATAGATCTTCATTATAATACGCTCTCCACGCAGTTTTTCATGAGCATCGCTATTGTCATAGGACCTACGCCGCCGGGTACAGGAGTTATAAATGATGTTTTCTCCGCTACATCGTCAAAGTCCACATCTCCGCAGAGTTTCTTATTCTCCATGCGGTGGATGCCAACATCTATTACAACGGCTCCCTCTTTAACATAATCCGCAGTGATAAACTTAGGCTTTCCTATCGCAACGACCAGGATATCAGCTTTTGAAGTAACGGACTTAAGATCCGCTGTTCTCGAATGGGTGATCGTAACCGTTCCGTTTTCCCGAAGCAGAAGCATAGCCATAGGCTTTCCTACGATATTGCTTCTTCCTATAACGACACAGTTCTTTCCTTCGATAGAGATACCGCTTCTTTTAAGGAGTTCGATAACTCCGGCTGGAGTGCATGACACAAATCCCTTCTGCCCTATGCTTAATCGTCCCACATTTTCAGGATGAAAACCGTCCACATCCTTTGAAGGATCGATGGCCTTTATTATCTCGTCTTCATTTATATGTTTTGGAAGCGGGAGCTGAACCAGTATGCCGTTAACTTTCTCATCATTATTAAGCTTACTGATCAGTGAAAGCAGTTCTTCCCTGGTAGTTGATGCCGGAAGTTCATATGAAAGCGAATTTATGCCGATATACTCGCAGGCTTTCTTTTTATTTCCAACATAAACCGCAGACGCCGGATCATCACCGACTAAGATTACGGCAAGGGTAACTTCCTTACCTTCTTTCTTGAGTTCTTCAACCTTGACCTTAAGTTCGTCTTTGATCTGCATGGAGATCTCTTTACCATTTATCAGCTGCATCGTATCTCTCTCCTTCCGGTACATGTACAGTCTCTGTCTCTCCCATATCCATCTGTGCTGTTTCTGTTTCTGTTTCTTTCATTTCTCTTTCTTCTTTTTCGATCAGCCCTTTTTTCATGCTGATCTCGAACATTTTTTCCTGTTCTCTCCTCGTGGCTTCCCAGTCTTCAAGATCATCACCTACCAAAGATGAATTACTGATTCCTCTCATTCTGATATCTCTGACCCGCGCCATGTTTCTCTCGTCTATCTCTCTTTGCTTTCTCTGCATTTCCTGCCATTTATTCTGTCTGTGGCCTGAAACAAAAGCCCTTATCACAAAGACGATCACTATGACCGCAGGAATGAGCAGAAATTTCATAAGCAGCATAAGTTTGTATCTCGCTTTGAAATTCGGGAACATATCATAATATTCCTGCGCGCTCTTTACCTGTATATTGCTTTCTGCAGGCAGAACGTAAGAATACGGCGCATCCGAATGTCCGTGATGATGTTTTCCAAAGTCCTTGTCACATTTCAGGAAGAAATCATAAGAAACCTGATCATCTCCCCTGTCGTCCCAGGTAACATCTATATTATACCAGTATCCGTTGAGGAAAACACTGTTCCACGCATGATCTCCTCCTGTTTCGTATCTTACCTGAATACCGCATTTTTCCATTATCCGGTAAAAAGACATCGCATAGCCGTTGCACACAGCCATACCCGGATACAGCGTCCAGTAAGGGCCCTGCATTACGGAACTGAACGCCATTCCATCCGTTCCGTATTCGCAGTACAGTATCAGGAAATCATGAGCCGCCTTTATCTTTTCATAATCGCTTAGACCTTCCATGCATTCTACGATCTTATCGATCCTTTTGTCCGCAAGATCAAGTTCCCTCTTAGACGCGTTGTATCCAAGATCAAGGACAAATGTATATGTTCCGTCTCCCTTGCTGTTCCAGCTCCATGTGGTAGCTCCAATGTTAGTTGCAAGATACGGATCTTTCTTTTGCAGGTATATCATAAGACTGTCCACATTAAACCCGCTTGGATCAAAGGTAGTCGTAAATTTCACATTCGACTCTCCCTTTTCAAACAGTTCAACAACCTTATCATACATCTGTTCCATTGAATCAACCTTATACTTTCTGAAACCGCCTTTTGAAAGAAAGAATCCTACAGCTATAAGTATAATGGCAATAATAATATATTTTTTCATTGTTTTGACCCGTTTATATATCTGTGACCGACAGATCAGTGTGCTCTGTAGTAATTGATGAGACAGCCGTCAAGGATGATCTGTCTTTCATCGTCTGTAAGCTCTCCAAGTTTAAGCGTCATCTCTTTAATGGCTGAACCGTCCGCAGGTATAACAAAGGCGTCTATCTCCGATCTCTTCTCAATTACAGCTTCTCTTATATTAGGAATAAAGATGCAGTCATCCTTTCCGAACGGTATCTCCTGTGTAAATATAAACGGAAGCATACCCCAGTTGATAAGGTTTGAACGGTATCTCTTGGTTGCGTACTCTCTTGCTATATTAGCCCAGCCTCCGAGTACCTTCTGGCATGAAGCAGCCTGTTCTCTTGCAGAACCGTCGCCCGGCTTTACAGCATATATCGTGCTTCCGATACCTGTATTTTCAAGGGTTGCATTTTCTACAGGAAGCTTTGCAAGCACCTTCTTAACATCTTCAAGTGCAGCTTCGTCTCCGTTGTTTCTTGCCGTCTCCAAAGCTCTTACTTCCTTAGCCTTTCCGACATATGCCGGATCTTTTCTTGAAAGTGTGAACTCAGCAAGTCCTAAAGGATTAGAACGGTATGAAGAAGTCTCACCTGAAGGAATGAGCTCATCAGTAGTTGTAACAGGATCGTGGATAACAGATACAACCTTTAATAAAAGATTGTCCGTAAGTGCCTCCATCTTAGGCCAGTCAACGATTCCAGGTCCAAACTTAATATCAAGTGAAGGATCCGCTTTACCGTATCCGAAGTAAACTCTGTTGGCATAGATAGAACTGTCAAAGAAATATTTCGGCTTTGTAAACTCTGCATCTATGTTCTGTGCAGATGTAAGGAATCCCTTATTGGCAGCGGTTGCTGCGATCGAACGTGCATCCATTAATGCAACAGATGCGATCTGACCGTTGGTTATCTTAGAACCTTCTCTGTTAGGGAAGTTTCTGGTTGAATGTCTGATGCTTAAGCCCTTATTGGCAGGAACATCTCCGGCTCCGAAGCATGGTCCGCAGAAAGCTGTTCTTATTGTTGCACCTGTTGACATAAGTTTTGCAACAGCGCCGTTTTTAACAAGCTCCATGAATACAGGCTGGCTTGCAGGATAGATGCTTAATGAGAACTCATCATTTCCGATGAATTTACCGTTAAGGATATCAGCCGCATCGCAGATATTTTCAAATCCGCCGCCTGCGCAGCCTGCGATAACGCCCTGCTCTACATAGAGCTTTCCGTCTCTGACTTTATCCTTAAGAGTATATTTAACTTTATTATTATCAAGGCTTACAAGAGCCTTCTTCTCAACTTCATCAAGAATATCCATCAGATTTTCATTGAGCTCGTCGATGGTATATGTATTGCTCGGATGGAACGGCATTGCGATCATAGGCTTTATCGTTGAAAGATCAACATAGATCATTCCGTCATAGTAAGCCACCTTACCCGGCGCAAGTTCTTTAAAGTCGTCGCTTCTTCCGTGGATATCATAGAAGTCCTTAACCTTTGAATCCGTCTTCCAGATTGATGAAAGACAGGTGGTCTCTGTAGTCATTACATCGATTCCTATCCTGTAATCAACGCTTAAGCTGTCGATCCCGTCACCGATGAATTCCATGACTTTATTATTCACATATCCGTTGGCAAATACTTCACCGATTATCGCAAGAGCTATATCCTGAGGTCCCACACCCTTTTGAGGCTTGCCGGTAAGATATACGCCTACCACCTTCGGCATATTGATATCATAGGTCTTATTAAGAAGCTGCTTTACTATCTCCGGACCGCCTTCGCCCATAGCCATTGTACCAAGCGCTCCGTAACGGGTATGTGAATCCGAACCGAGAACCATGGCTCCGCCGGCAGCAAGCATCTCTCTTGCAAACTGGTGGATTACCGCCTGATGAGGTGGAACATAGATTCCGCCGTACTTCTTGGCACATGAAAGACCGAACATGTGGTCATCTTCATTGATAGTTCCGCCTACAGCGCAAAGGCTGTTGTGACAGTTGGTAAGAACATACGGCACAGGGAATTTTTCAAGTCCTGAAGCTCTCGCGGTCTGGATAATACCTACAAATGTTATATCGTGGCTGGTAAGCTTATCGAATTTTATCTTAAGCTTATCCATATTGTCTGATGTATTATGGGCTTTAAGGATGGAATAAGCCATAGTGTTTTCGGAAGCGTTCTCTGTCTCCGACTCGCTAATGCCTTTAGCGGCGAGCACTTTTTTGGCTTCGCTGTTGTCCTCTATGATCTCTGTTCCGTTAAGTACATATACTCCGTTTTCATATAATTTTATCATGCCGACCTCTTTCTTGTCCCGGCACTCCCACATGCTGCGAAAGTACCGGCGATCATATTAATTTTAATGAATGTCACAGGCGTTATCGAGTATCGCCTGAATAATAACTATCAGCTTCTAAGATCTATATCAAGGCTGTTCTTAAGATTCTTAAGGATCTTATTGACAAATCTGTCTATCGTCTCCGAATCAAAGGCTTCATCTGCCGGTCTGAAATCAACGGTAAACGCCATGCTCTTTGAACCCTTCCTGATCTGTCCTCCCTCATACTTGTCAAACAGCTTAATGCTGTCCACATAACGGCAGGAATCCCTGATAACTTTTTCAACCTGTCCGCAGGTTATATTCTTATCCATAACAAGCGCAAGATCCCTGCTTTCCATCGGGAACTTCGGAAGCGGTACGAATACCGGCTTGTTCTCATAATATTTTTCAAGCGCTTCAACATTTATCTCAAGAATATATGCGTCCGTTCTGAGATCAAGACTGTCGCAAACCTCATAAGCGGTCTTTCCCAGATATCCAATCTCTTCGCCGTTACACTTGATTACCGCAGTCTGATAAGGATGAAGGAAAGTCTTTACAGCAGGTTCATATTCGAATTCAACACAAACCGTCTTTGCCACATGATCCGCCATTCCCTTAAGAGTGAAGAAATTCTCATTTTCACCGAAGATGCCTATGCAAAGAGTCGGTCTTTCCTTCGGATAATCCTTTAACGGAAGCTCATCGGCAAGGAAGATGCTTCCCATCTCGAAGAGTCTTCCCGAAAGATTGCCCTTCTTCTGGTTTCTTGATATCGCATTGAGCATTGAAGGCGCAAGAGTTGTTCTCATAAGCGAAAGGTCTTCGTTGATAGGATTGATGAGTTTTATCGCATGTCTTAATCCGTCATCCTCAGGAAGTCTTAAAAGGTCAAGATCCGAAGGCGAGAAGAATGAATAATGTATGCATTCATAAGCCCCCGCTTCGCAGAGCGCATTCTTTAACTTAAGCTCTCGCTTCTGCTTAAGGCTTAATCCACCCATCGTAACCTTTGCCGCCGGCATGAATTCCGGAACGACTTTATCATATCCGTAAAGTCTTATCACTTCCTCGGCAACATCCGGATAAGATTCCATATCCTCTCTGTAAGCCGGTATCATCAGCTTAAGTTCATCACCGTTGATCTCCGGATCAAACCCGAGTCCCTTCATGATCCTTAAGATCTCTTCATCAGGCACCGTTATGCCGAGAACATCATTTACCTTCTTAATGCTTACAGTCATAGGTGAAGGCTCTATTGAATTTCCTGTATTAACATCACAATGTGTTGAAGAAACCTTTCCGCAGCCAAGTTCTTCAACCAGATGAAGAGCTCTCTTCATTGCGAAGAAGGTTGAATACTCATCAACACCCTTTTCATATCTTGCACTCGCATCAGAATGTTTTCCGAGCGCACGTCCTGTCTTTCTGATATTATCCCTTGCAAATTTTGCGGATTCAAAAAGCACCTGGTTGGTGGTATCCCTTATCTCAGAATTGAGACCGCCCATTACTCCTGCTAAAGCAACAGCTTTCTTCTTGTCGCATATAAGGAGATTGTTCTCATTAAGCTCATATTCCTGTTCATCGAGAGTTACGATCTTTTCACCGTTATTGGCGCATCTGACAACGATCCCGTCTCCTTCAAGATACTCATAGTCAAATGCATGCATCGGCTGTCCGAATTCCTTCATAACGAAATTCGTTATGTCAACTATGTTGGAAATGGAATCTATACCTACAAGTGCGAGTCTTCTCTTCATCCATGCAGGTGATTCACCGATGGTAACATCATATACATAATGACCTATATATCTCGGGCAAAGCTTAGGTGCAAGCACCTCTACGCTGAAGCCTTCTTTTTTAACTTCGGTCTCAGTATAATCAATAGCCGGAAACTTTATTTCTTTTCCAAGTATCGCTGCAACTTCCCTTGCGATCCCTATGATACTCTGGCAGTCCGGTCTGTTGGCTGTTATCGCAATATCAAAGATCCAGTCGTCAAGTCCAAGTTCTTTCTTGACATCGGTTCCCGGAACCATGTCTGAAGGAAGTTCAAGAAGTCCGTTATATCCTGCACCCGGATACATATTTTCCGTTACACCGAGTTCAACTCCCGAACAGAGCATTCCGAAGGACTCATAACCTCTGAGCTTGCCTTTCTTAAGAGTCATAACACCTTCTACTGTTTTATGATCCTTTGCGGTCATATAAACCGTAGCTCCAATGAGTGCAAGAGGATAAACTCCGCCTGCCCTTACATTATCTGCGCCGCAGCAGATCTGGAGAACGCCTTGCTCACCGGCGTTAACCTTGCAAAGATGAAGGTGTGTGTCCGGAATACCCTCGCACTCTTCGACAAGACCGGCAACAACGCCGCTTATATCTTTTCCTACTTCATATTTCTCTTCAACCTCGAAACCGCTTGAGAAGAGTTTTTCTTCAAGCTCATCCGGGGTGATATCTATATCTACATAATCTTTCAGCCAGCTAAGTGGTACTAACATTTTAAAAACCTCCAAGTTTATTCTTCATCGCATATTACACACGGTTTCAGTTTTAAAACCTGCGTGTGATATTAATAATCGAGTCTTACCCCTGCATCATCCCTAGTCATCGATCTGACTTAAGACTCTCAGATCCGATTCAAATAAAAGCTTAATATTGTTGATTCCGTATTTAAGCATTGCTGTACGTTCAATACCGATACCAAACGCAAGACCGCTGTATTTTTCAGAATCAATTCCACAGTTTTCAAGCACCTTCTTATTGACGATGCCGGCACCGAGGATCTCTATCCAGCCTGTCTGCTTGCAAAGCCTGCATCCTTTGCCGCCGCACTCAAAGCAACTGCAGTCAACCTCTACCGAAGGCTCTGTAAACGGGAAATATGAAGGACGAAGTCTGGTTGTGGTACCCTCGCCGTATATCTTCTTAACAAATACATCAAGCATTCCCTTAAGATCACAAAGCGTGATCTTCTCATCGACTACCAGACCTTCCATCTGTGTGAACATAGGTGAATGTGTGGCATCATCATCCGAACGGAAAACCTTACCCGGTGAAAGTATCTTTATAGGAGGCTTCTTATTCTCCATGACATGGATCTGTCCGGCAGAAGTCTGGGTTCTTAAAAGATATTCCGGTGAAAGATAGAATGTATCCTGCATATCCCTTGCCGGATGATCTTTCGGTGTATTGAGGGCGGTAAAGTTGTAATAATCGTTCTCAACCTCCGAACCCTCATAGATCTCAAATCCCATTCCCGCAAATACGTCGATGAGCTGGTTTCTCATCTGGGTTATAGGATGAAGATTTCCCTTCTTTATCTCAGTGCTCGGTTCGGTAACATCGATCTTCTCAGATTCATACCTCTTCTCAAGCTCTGCTTTCTTAATCTTTTCTTCGACTTTAGCGAAATAATCAAGCGCCCACTCCTTTAATTCGTTTACACCCTTTCCAAAGCCGGCTCTCTCTTCGGGACGGATATTCTTCATTTCCTTCATTAAAAGACCTATCTTACCCGTCTTTGAATCAGTGAATTTCTTTCTGAATTCATAAGCGCTTTTAGAGTTGGAAAGTTCCTTAGCTCCTTCGATTATCTCCTGCCTTATGTTTTCCAATCTTTCATTCATAAAAAAGATTTACCTCCAATCAGAAACAACCCGATCAGCAAAACTGACCGGGATGTCTTAACATTTCATTATTCATGTGCGTCATCACAGCCCATTCTTTCAAATGATACCACAGGGCAGGGATAAAGTCAAATTGTGGATTGAAAAAGAGGGTGAACTATCTTCAATTCGCCATCCTTCATCTCTCCATATACAATCGAAAGACCGAATGTTATTACAATGCACTTCGTTTCATTATCATCAAGCCAATACCATGATTGGGAGCTTTCTGTTTTCATTGTATAGCCCTCCTCTTGATAATAGTATTTCTGAGTAAAGTCAGGATAGTATTTTCTGTACTTCAGCTCATTCGATATCATCAATATAACATCTTTAAATTGATATGACTCTATGTCATCAATATCAGAAATAATGCTTTTAACCTCATCTAATGTTAATCGTTGTTGCAGATCTGCTTCACCGATTGCAGCCAGCATTTTCAGGATGTATTTCTTATCAGTTTCTGAATTCTGAGCTTGTATATCAGAAAGAGCTTTGTATTGTTCTTCTGTCAGATACTTATATCCTATATATTTACTGGTATCTTTTTGTGCATTTTCTTGTTCATCACTAAGCTCACTTCTTATCTTTTCTGATTCTTTCCAGTCATATAGATCCTTAAGCTCCGGCAATTTTAGCATCTTATGTTCTATTCTCTCATAAGTTTTCCCAGTAATTTTATTAAGTTCTTCATCGTATTCAGCCAATATCTCAGAAGAAGAAGTTCGCCATCCAAGCTCAGTATTCACCATTTCAACATACTCAATCTTTTTTTCTCCTATCATCTTTGTCTCGCCATATTCATGATAACCTCCATATAACAATATTGCCTTACTGCCTTCATCATCAATCCAATACTCAAAAGTGCGAGAATAATTATTTCCCGAATGTACTACATCCGGAATATTTTGAATTTCCAGAAATCTGTCAAGTGCCTCATCAAATGAATCTGTTTTTTCAATAATCATCCTGGCTTTCTCTAATGTTACTCTTTCCTTTACCGGTTCGATTACACCTAAAGCAATAAATTCACCATAAGGCATCCAATCGTATGCACCTACTCCCTGATCCCGGCCATCTTTTTGCACTTCTAAAAGAGCTGAAGTCTGATCATTTGTTAACTTTTTATATCCAAGATAAAATGCTGTACTATCTTGAATTTTTCTTTCCTCTTCGGTCAGTTCACTATAATTTTTCTCTGATATTTCCCAATTGATCTCCGGAAACCATCTTTGAAACAGCATATCTTCATATAAAGCTTCTTTTTTATCGGTCTTTTTACTCTTGGTTTCTTTTACGGCGGGTTCCAAATTGCTTTCATCAAGCTTATCTTCATTTTCCATCATAACAACATTTTCAGATTCAACATCGTCTGTCACGGTATTAGTACCGATTACATAAAAAGATGTTAAACATAATCCAAGTGTCAATATAACAATAATAATTGCAGTAAGACTGTTCTTAATCTTCATATTCCTTCCTCCTAATATATTGATAACACATAGGTAGTTACTCTTTCATCAGCATTCCATATATCCATATAATAATTCTTTCCCGCTACAAGTCTTAGAGTAGTATAAACATTTCCTGAAGCAGTGTCACTCTTCCAAAACGTGCCAACACCATCATAGAATGCGCAGTTCATATCAGCATATGGACTACTGGCATTACTTGTAAATAAAGAAGATTTCCAAGTATCCTTTAACATCAAGTAGGTGAAACGCTGGTTAGCCAGCGACTTGACCTTCAAAAGAGCATGTTGACCAATAGTTGCAGATGTAGCAACTATAATAGAATTTTCAGGAAACAAGTCTCCTTTCACAGCCTTCCGATTGACATGTTGAATATCATTATACAAAATTGGACCATTTTCTCGTATATCCTCCATTCTAAACCATGGAATTGTACCGTTTTCCCAAAACTCAGGATTACTTTTAGACGGAGTATAACCGTTTCGAGTATTGAAGAGTTCATCTATTTCTTATATTCTACCCCATCTGGGCATAATTCTTTTATCAGTTCGTCAAGTTTGCTCATATATGTCGTACACCTCTCGATACATGTTTATGTAATCTCTTCTACCATTTAACCTTTTCCTTCAGAAACTCATAGCTTCTCGGATAATCCGCCTCCATATATTTGGTGTACTCATTGTTTTTGACATCATCAATACTATGAATATCCAATGACTTAAGAATATCTATAAAGTCAATTTTGTCTGTGATTCTCGGAACAAGACCACCAAAATGAACCGCACGCATTTTCAGTTTTAGCAGAGTTGGCTTAGTGGCTATCAGAAGGTTAATATTAGAAAAGCTTTTATCTTCCTCCCATTCCAGCTCATCAAGTACTTCATTAACTTCCGGAAGGCTGTAAGCATCATTATTAAGCCAATCTTCCTCAAGTCTTTTTTCTACGGATACCTCAAATATCAAATCCTTAACTTCCGATGGGTAATCTTTTGTTGCTGTATCAACATCCACTGTGAAACCGCCTTCACGCAAGTGGTTGTAAAGCATGGCATAACCACCTATTGCTTTCACTTCTATAACAAGCTTCTTTACAACAAGCTTTTCATTTAATGAAGTAAATGCATCTCTATATTCATCCAATCCAGCATTTATAATACTCATAATAAACCTCACAATATCACATTCATTTTTTCATAAACATTTTTTTCATTTATCCCATGATTGCCAAGCACTAACGGTGTAGTCAGCGGAACACATTTTTCCAACGAACTTAAATTATCCAACTCGAATAATTCTTCGAGATGATAGTATTCAATGACGCAGTATAAAAGCACTTTTGTTTCATCAGTCATTTTGTTGACATCCATGCTCATTATTTCATCTTTTTTTCTGTCATAGTGTAAAATAAGCCGGTGCAGGTATCTGTGAAGTCCGTAATACTCATCAGGAGTCCAGCCAGTCTGATTCATGTAATAAGGTTTTGTATCAGTCATATGTTCTTCCCTCCTTCGATTTCTTCAATAATCTTTTCTATCTCATCTCTTAACACCTGTTCTCTAGCAACAATTTTTCTTATTTCCTCATTGAGCTTTATAATATGGCGCGATGTACCTCTTCTCTTTCTTTTTCCTTCTTGCTATCTACTGCCATTTTGCAACACCTCTCTGCATCAATCGTTTATAATTATTCAATAAAAATAAACACTTAACCAAAATATATGGTACCACAAATATATATCTTTTTCAATCTGACGAGTGTCATTTATATGAGCGCAAAAAAGGATGCAGCTTTCACTGCATCCTCGACATTTTAATATATTATTCTTCATATGAGTTCATCCTTTCCGTACCCGGGGTTATATTTTGCGTCAGATAAATGATTATTTTCTTCGCAATCGTTGGGGGTACAATCTAAAGAATGCTTATAGTTAATATATATGAGGGTGTCAATGGGTTAATTAGTTTTGACTAACTAAAAATATATTCATATCTTCTTCGCATCTGCATCACAACATCAACTACCCTGTCTCTGATTTTTATATCATACATATCAGCTTTATCTACTATTCTCTTCACATCCATATAATTAAAATTAAAATGTAGGTTTCTTCCATAAATATTCTCGCTGATCTCTAACTGTTCTGAAAAATCCTCACAGAATGTCTTAGGCTTTACTTTGTCAATAAGAGTAATATGATCAATAGTTACCGGATACTCCAAAGTTATATCTGACAAAAGGGCTGCTCCATTATCAAATACCGGAGCAAGTTTAAATTCATTCTTTTCATTAGTCAGCACTGCTATATTGTGTGTATGCCTGTCTTCATTTAAAAACACTGCATCAATAGTCAGCAGTTTATTCATATATTCACCGAATCCGACAATACCTGTTATCCTTTCTACCTGATCAACAAGTACTTTCAGTCTTTTTTCATGATCGGTTAATGTACGAACAGTATAGTTTAACCCTTTTCCATATACTTTCTTAAATAGCCTCTCTAATGTGATCAGATTCCAACCGTTGGAAAAATCTCTGCTCTTACATGCTTTGAAAATATTTCCATTATACTCTATCTCTTCAAGTTCATAATCTACGTATTCGTCTTTTTTCAGATCAGAATATCCTAATAATTTGGAAACCACATATTCGGCAAGCCCTTCATATCCCAAATAATCTGCTTTATACCATATTCCGTCACGACAGAATTTAAGTTGATTTCCTTTAGATGACTGCCTGTCTGTTTCATATCTGTCATTTTCAAATAAAGTTATCATCTTATCACCTTTCTATCCTTAGATGGAAATTATCTTCTGCCATTCTTCCCTCTGTCTTCTCAATGATCATAATCGGATCATAAAACGGAATTCCCAATCTTTTTAGTTCAAGTTTCATTTTATCTCTCGTTCTCGGAAAGCATCTTGATTCCATAAACTCTTCATATTCAGCAAAATCTGGTTCCGTATTAACTCCGAATGCTCTGTAAAGCGGATTATCAATATAATTATATACTTTTACTTCTCTTTTGATCTCATCCACATCGATCACGCTGCAGACAGTGGTCTCATACATATACCATATTCTTATTCCTCTTCCCTTCTTTGGAACAACTAATTTGGATTCAAGAGACGGTTGCCTTAACAACAACTCCACAAGAGTGACTATCGGTCCTTTGATCTTATCGCTGTTGGTCTCCCAGTTTTCAACAGTTCTTTTGGAGCTGCGGACAAATAACGCAAATTCCATCTGTGTCATGCCAAGTATATTTCGAAGCCTTTTAATATCATCTCCTGT
>CACZSY010000201.1 GCA_902783965.1 uncultured Lachnospiraceae bacterium | reverse complement strand
GGCGACGCAAGGCAGGCACCTGAAAGAATACATGCGATCACTGCCTGCTCGCTGCGCGCGGCGGCGACGCAAGGCAGGCACCTGAAAGAATACATGCGATCACTGCCTGCTCGCCGCGCGGGACGGCGACGTAAGGCAACATCAGTAAGTCTTCCTTGCGCACCTTATGTGCATATAATAAGCGGGCAGGAAATATAATTCCCTGCCCGCTCTCTTTCATATTGATGATGTTGTGGTCAAAAGGTATTTTGAGCCCTTGATATCGGATTTCTTCGCGCTTCGCGCCTTGTGCTCCCTAAATCCTACAAAGACATTTGAAATTCGCGCATTTTTCTTTGAAAAATAGCTTACTTCTCATGTCTAGCAGCATGCCGCCAGGCATGCTATCCCGAGGCTTATGCGGCTATAGCACAATCCTCGGAATAAAAAATCGAAGATTTTTCATCTTTTGAGGGTCAGAAGGGGATAAACACCCCTTACGTGCAAGCACGATAAGTCAGTTTACCCTTTTGACCCTATCAGTATATTAATATATTCCTCTAAGAAGGGATTCCCGCAATCATTAAGAAATCGAAATATAATGCTTCTCATCAGTATTCTTAACAGGTTCTTTCTTCGGTATATCTATAATGAGAACACCGTCTTCAAACTTCGCATTGATATCGCTCTCCGTGATATCATCGCCGACATAGAAGCTTCTCTGGCATGAGCCGCAATAACGCTCTCTTCGGATATATCTTTCCTTACCGTCTTTCGCTTTATCCTTTACATCATTGCTCTTATTGACCGTAGCCTTGATGGTAAGGTAACCATCCTTAATCTCACCTTTTACATCTTCTTTCTTGAATCCCGGAAGGTTCATTGATATCTCATACGAATCTTCTTTCTCTTTAACATCTGTTGTCATCATGTTGTGACCTGCTGTCTTCTCAGACCTCTGGAATGACGGAAGATCAAAGAAATCATCTAATAAGTTTTCACCAAAAATACTAGGCATTAACATATGCCATTCCTCCTTTTTATAGGTCGGGGTTCATTTTTTATCCCCTTCCTTTGTTCTATCTGTAATATAACACTTATTGTTAGCACTGTCAAGGGGTGAGTGCTAATTTTTTTAAATTTTTTTCAGATCTCCAGCTGACTTTTTCTTACGGCGCCCCTATGATCGAACAGTTGGGTTTTCTCTTTTATACTCGATTTCAAAATCAATCTGCTTTATCATCTTCTGTTCATGTGAAAAAAGTCACCCGAATAGGTCCATTCGGGTGACCGCAAATAGGAAAACTGTGAAAAAGGATATTTTTCTTTATCTTTATACTTCAAATAACATATCCGCATATGTCGGAACCGGCCAGAGCTTCTTATCCACTATCATCTCCAGCTCATCTATCGGTTTACGCAATTTTGCCATGGCAGGTATTACTTCGTTCTTAAAGAAATTAGCCTTTATCCTGATATCATCTATCTTGCACGCTTTCGCATCCGCTTCTTTGAGTACCTTTAAAGCTTTATTCGCATCAGAAAGAAGATTTCCCGTCGTCAAAAGAAGTTCTTCCTGTACGCTTATATCAGCCTGCGGGCAGGCGGTCTTTATCGAATTAATCGAGCCGGCAAGCTGTCCGGTATACTTTATGACAGCCGGTATATACTGTGTAGATGCCATGGCTATCATTGTCTTCGCTTCGATATTGGTCACCTTGCAGTATGATTCATAGTCTATCTCGGCTCTTGATTCAAGCTCTTTGCGGGAATAAACGTGCATTCTCTCAAACATCTCGATCGCGCGGTCTGTTACCAGTTCAGGAACTGCGTCAACCATGGTCCTGTAGTTTGGAAGGCCTCTCTTGCCTGCTTCCCTCACCCATTCAGGAGAATATCCGTCGCCGTTGAAGATCACCCTCTGATGTTCCCTGACGGTTCTTATGATCACATCCATTATCGCCGACTCGAGCTTTGACTTGTCTTCTACCGCTTCAAGCTCATCGGCTATCTGACGGAACTGGTCGGCAACTATCGTATTAAGTACTGTATTGGCGCCTGCGATCGACATTGAAGAAGCAACGCTTCTGAATTCAAATTTATTTCCGGTAAACGCAAACGGAGATGTCCTGTTCCTGTCCGTCGCATCCTTTCTGAAAGACGGGATCGTATTTACTCCCACGTTCAGTCTTTCACCGAGTATGCTCGAAACTGCCTTTCCGTTTGAAAGAAGCTGCGCGAGTATGTCTTCAAGCTGCTCTCCAAGGAATACGGAGATTATCGCAGGCGGAGCTTCATCTGCTCCGAGTCTCAGGTCATTACCAGGATTGGATGCGGAAAGACGGAGCAGACCGGCATTTTCATCCACTGCTTTGATAATAGCCGCGAGTACAAGAAGAAACAGTTTATTCTCATGAGGTTCTTTTCCCGGGCTTAACAGGTTGATGCCTGTATCTGTAACAAGCGACCAGTTATTATGTTTCCCGGAACCGTTCACTCCCGCAAACGGTTTCTCGTGAAGGATACATTCAAGCCCGTGGCGGCGTGCCACCTTTTTCATTATCTCCATTGTAAGTTGGTTATGATCTGTGGCAATATTGGCGGTTGAATAGACCGGTGCCATCTCAT
>CACZSY010000200.1 GCA_902783965.1 uncultured Lachnospiraceae bacterium | reverse complement strand
GACAAGCCTCTTTCTTTCCTGCGTATAGACAGGGCGGAGACACAGCTTCCTTTGGGGACTGATATCTATTCCGACTGTGTTTATGAAAAGGCTGCTGACCTTCTTTCCGGCATGATAGGAAACGGGGATTTCATTCAGGACAATTCGGATTTCTATTATATCTATGAACTTGAGATGGATAAAAGGATCCAGACAGGTATCGTTGCATGTGCTTCAATAGACGATTATCTTAATAACATTATTAAAAAACATGAGAATACCAGAGAAGACAAGGAACTTGACAGGATCAGGCACGTAGATGCCTGCAACGCCAATACGGGACCTATATTTCTGGCTTACAGGGCTGACGACGCGATCAACGGCGTTATCTCCAAAGTCAAAGGAAACGTACCGGTATATGATTTTGTATCCGAAGACGGCATAGCCCACAGGGTATGGGTTATCGATGATCCGGAAGATATCCGTACTATCGGCGACAGGTTTAAGGATATAAATGAGATATATATCGCCGACGGACATCACAGAGCGGCTTCGGCAGTCAAGGTGGGACTTAAGAGGAGACAGGAGAATCCCGATTATGACGGAAGCGAGGAATTCAATTATTTCCTTTCCGTATTATTTGCCGATGAACAGCTTATGATAATGGATTATAACAGGACCGTTAAAGATCTGAACGGTCTTACCAAGGAAGAATTCCTTGATAGGATATCGGAGAATTTTGATATAGAGAAAGTTTCTTGCGAATATAAGCCGCAGGCGAAAGCGACCTTCGGTATGTATCTTGATAAGGAATGGTACAGCCTTAAGGCAAAGGGGGAGCTTTTAAAGATCGAAGATCCTGTGAAGTCGCTGGACGTATCGCTGCTTCAGGATTATCTGCTCGGACCTGTGCTTGGAATAGGAGATCCGAGAACCGATAAGAGAATTGATTTTATCGGAGGTATAAGAGGACTTAAAGAACTTGTAAGAAGAGCCGACAGCGATATGAAAGTATCGTTTTCAATGTACCCTACATCCATAGATGAGCTTTTCCGCGTAGCAGACGCGGGCGCGTTAATGCCTCCTAAGTCTACGTGGTTTGAACCGAAGCTTCGAAGTGGATTATTTATACACAGTCTTAAATAAAAGAAAGGAATAAAAAGGTATGAACGAGGTATTGTATGATTTATGCGACTGGCCTATGATCGAAGCGATTGTTTATTCTGAGCATGACAATCCGCATTCTATTCTGGGCGCACACGAAGTTGATGAGGGACTTCTCATCAATGCATTTGTTCCGGAAGCCGACAAGGTATTTGCGGTAAATGGAAAAGACAAGTTCGAGATGGAGAAGGTGGATGATGCCGGCTTCTTCGCACTTTTACTGGAAGGAAAAAAGGCTTTCAGATATAAGCTGAGAGCTGAATTTGAAGACGGCACTTTCTGGGAAAAATATGATCCGTATTCATTTGAACCGACGATCGACGGTCAGGATATCGAAAGATTTTCCAACGGAATCGGATATGATATTTATAAGAAGATGGGCGCTCACGAGACCGTTGTCGACGGCGTAAAGGGTATGAGCTTCGCTGTATGGGCTCCTAATGCCATGAGAGTAAGCCTTGTAGGTGACTTTAACATGTGGGACGGAAGGATCCACCAGATGAGAAGAGTTGCAGGCAGCGGCATCCATGAGATATTTATTCCTGAACTTACCGGTAATGTTAAATACAAATATGAGATAAAGCTTCGCGGCGACCTCTGTGTTATGAAAGCCGATCCTTACGGATATGAATCAGAGAAGATGCCGGACAATGCTTCGATCACCTGGGATCTTGAGAAGTTCGGCTGGACTGATCAGGAATGGATAAAGAAGAGAAATGCTTCCGATATAACGAAGGAGCCTGTATCTGTTCTTCAGATCAATCTTGACGGATTTATGGGCAGGATCGTTAATGAGGAAACGGGCGAGACCAAATTTGCCAACTATAGAGACTGCGCTGTAAAGCTTTGCGACTACGCAAAGAAGATGAATTATACACACGTTGAGCTTATGCCTGTCATGGAGCATCAGTTTGATGATACGATGGGATTTGCGACTACAGGATATTACTGCCCGACCTCAAGATTCGGCACTCCTGACGATTTCATGTATTTCATGAACTATCTGCACGTAAACGGTATCGGCGTTATTCTTGACTGGGTTCCATGCTATTTTTCAAGAGAAACATTTGCCCTCGGCGGATTTGACGGAACCTGCCTCTATGAACATCAGGATCCGAAGAAGGGCGTTCACCCGATCAAAAATACCCTTATGTTCAACTTCGCGAGAGGTGAGGTTACAAGCTTCCTGATCTCGAATGCAATGTTCTGGGTTGAGAAATACCATGCAGACGGATTAAGGATAAATGATGTCGCTTACATGCTCTACCTCGATTACAACAGGAATTTCGGAGAGTGGATACCTAATATCTACGGCGGAAACGAGAATATAGAGGGCGTTGAGTTCCTTAAGCATCTTAACAGCATTATGTACAAGAAGCATCCTTATATCGCTATGATAGCTGAAGAGAATACTTCATGGCCGAAGGTGACGGGAGATGTTGACAAGGAAGACGGACTCGGATTTACCTTCAAGTGGAACAACGGATATGTGACAGACCTGCTTAAGTATCTTAAATGCGATCCTTTATTCAGAAAGGGACGCCATGATCAGATACTCAACAGCATGTATTATAATTACAGCGAGCGCTTCATGATCGCGTTCTCTTATGAGGCAATGGAGAGAAATCAGACTTCGATAATCGCGGGAATGCTCGGAGAGTATTACAACCAGTTCGCGAACGCAAGGACAGCCATAGCATATTCATTTATGCATCCGGGCAAAAAGCTCATCTTCATGGGACAGGACTTTGCGGATTATGAAGGCTGGAAACCTGGAAAACCGCTTGAGATCGAGCTTCTTAACTACGATACCAACAACCAGTATTCAAAGATGGTGAGCACGCT
>CACZSY010000199.1 GCA_902783965.1 uncultured Lachnospiraceae bacterium | reverse complement strand
TGCTGGGTTCAAGCCCAGTACCTGTCAGGATTGCGAAGCAATCCGTTTTATATGAGCAAGCAGCGAAGCGGATTGCGAATTGACTAAGGAATGATATAGGTGTTCTTTGTATCGTCACTGAGCTGAGCTGCGATTTTTCCGTTGTATCGCCGCTGAATTGAGCTGCGATGTTTCGACCGCATGTAGCCGGGGGTAGAGCAAAACTTATCGGGAACAAAACAGAAAAAATAATGGCAGGACAGGCATGCAGTGAAAATATAGCTGTGGGTATGAGGTACCACATACAGAATCGTGGAAAGTGTACGTGTGAAAATGGAAAACCGGGAAATCCCATGATTGAGTTGATAACAGGGGCAGTGAATTGTATAATGAAAACAATATACTTTAAGCGAGACTTGAAAAACCTGAAAAAAGGAGAAAGAATGGACGGATTTAAAAGAGATCAGGAGACGGTGGCCTTCAACGAAGGACAATATACGCTCGGGCTGCAGAACGATCAGCCGTATCTTATCGCAAATGGTAAAAAGTATATCCTGACCTGCCATCCCTATGAACCATGTTTATATATAACCGATGAGAGCGGTTTTATGACGGTGGTACATAATGCCTTTGAACCGCTTTATGTACTTGAATGTTTTGCGGATAACAGGCATGTGACATCGATAACGGGATTTAAATATGATGCCGCAGATTTCTGTCGTATGGTTGAGTATGCAGCAGGTTTGGGGAATATTAATATTGATGATGCAGAAAAAGTATTCGCTAACCGGGCTAAAGAAAAAAAGACGGTGTACGCGAGACAGTACGGTAAAGGAAAGACGGCATGCGCGGATAAAGAAGTGAAGAATTACAGCGGTATTGTTTGTTCCGATGATCCGTTTTATGATCTGATAGAAGAATATCCTGATCGTGTGGTTGATTATTGTATTGTGAAAGAAGTAAATGCGAAAAAAACCGATCATGCTGAAGAAACCGATCGCGCCGATAAAGCAGGGTACAATTTTCATAAGCTTGCGTTGGGTCGGGCGTGCGAGGAGCTGTTTATAGATGAGGAAGATCTGATCTGGGATTATGATGCAGACATGGCGGCAGGCAAAGAGATTGATAATGAATCTCTTTTTGCTGAGCCGGTGGATAAGAGAGGCGCCAACTATAAAGGAGCATTCCTTTACCCTCCGCATGGTGGCTGGTATAAGAATAAGGATTTTGACCGCGTGAATGAAAGCCTGTTTCCGAATGGAACGGCAGGGCTTGAAATATATGAGTGGACAACAGACTGGTCGGAGTATTTTGATGACGGTCATGAGTGGTGGGGAGCTTTGTGCTATACGATTTACGATAAAAGCCTTGACCGGTTTGTTGTGATCATGGCGTCAGCGAGCGATTAATATTTTTTATAAAACATCACAGTGGTGGTTTGACCGGAAACTGTGATGTTTTTGCATATTTTTCTTAAAAACACATACATTTTTACTGATGATAAACCGAAAGGATGCCGGATGCGGGGTGACTTTCGTCGGATATTGTCAAGATTTAATGTTGCCGCAGTTCATAGAGCACCGGGCGGTAAAACAATTATTAGGAGGATTTGAATGGAAAATATGGACAGAGGTTATGAGCTTAAGAAGGAAAGTCTTATGATAAACAGGATAAAGGGACCGTGGGATTTCGGGACGACGCTGGAACTTGATTACAATATTCCGGAGACGAAGCCCGATGTTAAAAAGATAATCTGCCAGAGGGGAGATGCGGTTATCGAGGAAAGCAGGCAGCAGGACAGATATCTTACGCTCAACGGTTATCTTGCGTTCAGCATACTTTATCTTACGGCGGAGGGTGATGAACCGGTGCAGTGCGCGCAGGGAAAGATCCCGTTTGATGAAAAGCTCATGCCGGATGATGCGATGCAGGATTGCAGCATCAATATCAAAGCCGTGGTGGAAGATTTCTCGGTCAGCATAGTCAATTCAAGGAAACTCAGTTTAAGATGCGTTATCACTTACATATGCGAGGGCACCGGGAGCGTCAGGGTGGATGCGGCGGTTTCCATGAAAGGGAGCGGGGAAAATGACGTCATTTCTTTAAGCGGAAGTGAAAATATCACCCAGATGGCGGTATGCACAAGGGATATCTACAGGGTAAAGGAGCAGATAGAGATACCTTCCGGGAGTCCTGAGATATCGCAGATCCTTTATAGCAGCATAAGCCTTTGCAGTCATGATTTCCGTCTTATGGCAGGGCAGATCGGGTTTAACGGCCAGCTCAAACTATTTGCCATGTACTCAGGAAGCAACGGAGAGATAGAGTATCTTGACAGGGATATTTCCTTTAATACCGTCCTCGAAGCACCGGGTGTCAGCGAGAATATGATCGAGGACATTGAGGTGACGACCAGCGGGATCCAGGTCGTGCACAGGGCGGATAAGGATGGCGAGGAAAGAGTGATAGAGGCGGATGTGACGCTTAACCTTTTTATAAGGGTTTACGAAGAAAGAGAAATAAGGCTTCTTAAGGATTTTTATTCGGGTAAATGCCTGCTGAAGCCTGTAACGGAAATGATCAGACATGAAAATCTTGCAATGAAGAACAACCTTCTTGTCAGGATACAGGAAAGGAAACTTCTGGATGCGAAAGATCTTGACGTCCTGCTTGTCTGCAGCAGCAGCGGTGAGGCAAAGATAGACGGCACGAGGATAGAAGAAGACGGACTTGTGATCTTCGGAGCGGTGGAGCTTTCGATAATGTATGTGAGCCGGAGCGACGACAGTCCGATAAGCTCGATCAGGGCGGTATTCCCGTTTTCACAAAAGATCGAGGTGCCGGATATCAGACAAGACAGTATCATAAGGCTTCGTCCACAGATAAACAGTATCATGGTGAGCGTTGCCGATGCCAGAACGCTTGATGTGAAAGTCAGCGTGGAAATCTGCATAATGGTCTTTAATGAGTGCAATACTAAGATAATAACCGGTTATCAGACGCAGGAAAGAGAGCAGACCCCTGCAAGACTTTTGGGATATATTCCGCGTGAGGGCGAGACTTTGTGGGAGACGGCGAAGCATTTCGGAACAACGATGGAGGATATCAGGGAGCTTAATCCAAAGATGCTCGACGGTTTCGGGCCGGAAGATGAGATCGGAGGGAAGAGGCTGCTGATATCACAGATGGAGTAGATGGCTGCATAAGCAAATAAACACGTCTGCAAGCAGCCGGTTTATTGCTTATGCAGAACCGTGAACAGACAGAGGTTTCTATTCACAGTCCCTCAAAAAACATTCGAAAACTCCGCACTTCGTGCTTTATTGTCTGCTACGCAGACAGTTTTCTCCTGTTTTTGAGGTTCCTGTTTCACAGGATTCATCTGCATAAGCAAATAAACACGTCTGCAAGCAGCCGGTTTATTACTTATGCAGATGAACTGTGAATAGAAACCTCTGTCTTTACAAATTGTTCTAATTTTGATACAATCTTAATCGGACAAAAATCTGCTTCGGAGGAATGTTTTGATGATCACTTTAGAGGCTTATGGGAAAGTAAATCTTGCGCTTGATGTGACAGGAAAAAGAGAAGATGGTTATCATCTTGTTGATATGATAATGCAGACGGTAGGGCTGCATGATACTCTTGAGATGAAACTGATTGACGGGAAAAAAGCTGATGACGATTTCGGCGCTGACAAATCACAGGGAGCCAGTATTGATGAAGACGGTGCGAACGGAGCCGGAATTTCAAAAGACGGGATTATTCTTGACTGTGGAGACGGACTGCCGAACGATGAGGGCAATCTCGTCTACAGGGCAATAAAACTTATGAAAGATGAATACGGTCTTGAAGGGACAGTCAGCGTAAAGCTTACCAAGCGTATTCCGATAGCTGCCGGCATGGCAGGAGGAAGCGCGGATGCGGCGGCTGCCCTTAAGGGCGTTAACCGTTTGTTCAAATTAAAGCTCAGTGATGAAGAGCTTATGCGGCAGGGAGTAAAACTCGGAGCAGACATTCCGTACTGCATCAAGGGCGGAACGGCCAGATGCAGGGGAATAGGGGAGATATATGATAAGCTTAAACCCGCGCCGGATGCGGTGATACTGATAGCGGTTCCGGATATATTTGTTCCGACGGCGGAAGTCTACAGGGGACTTAAACTTAATGAAGCAACTGCTCATCCGGATATAGAAAAGATGTGCGCGTCGATAGAAGAGGGAAGCCTTGAGAATATGGCTGAGCTCCTCGGAAATGTGCTTGAAACCTATACCATAAATGCGCATCCTGTGATCGGTCAGATAAAAGGATCGATGATCGATGCGGGTGCTTTGAATGCTCTTATGAGCGGCAGCGGACCGACAGTGTTCGGATTATTCAAAGAAAGAGAACAGGCTGTGGAAGCGGGAAGAATGTTAGCCCAGACTTACAATCTGAGAGTCAATGCCGTGACGGAGTTCGTGAGGAACTGAGTCTGTTATCAAGGTGATGGAGTTCGTGAGGAGATGCGTACTCACGCATCAGGTTGACAACAACCGCACTCGGCGAAAAGTTTCGCGGGCGAAACACTTCTTTATAAAAAAGAAAACGTAAGAAAAGGAATCAAACAGGAGAAAGACAATTGAAACAGGAATATGAATTTTTACCTTTGAGAGATGTTGTATTCAATACATTAAGACAGGAGATATTATTCGGCACACTAAAACCGGGAGAGAATTTAAGAGAGGTGGCGCTCGCCAACAGGATAGGCGTGAGCAGAACGCCGGTCAGGGAAGCGATAAGGATGCTGGAGATTGAAGGACTTGTCGTAATGCAGCCGGGTAAGGGCGCAAAGGTTGCCGAGATCACCAGAAAAGAGCTTGAAGATGTGCTCGAAGTAAGAAATGCGCTTGAGAAGCTTGCGATCGAGCTTGCATGTGAAAGGATGACCGAAGAACAGCTTGCGGCATTGAAGAAAAATCTGCTGCAGTTTAAAGAGGCCGTGCAGATCAAAGATGTAACGAAGCTTGCCGCCATAGATGAAGAATTCCATGACATCATTTTTAATGCTACCGATAATAAAAGGCTGATAAATCTGCTTAACAGTTTTAAGGATCAGATGTACAGGTTCAGATTCGAGTATCTTAAGGACAGCTCCAACTATGAAAGACTGGTTACGGAGCATGAAAGAGTTATAACCGGTCTTGAACAAAAAGATGCGGATGCGGCGAAATCAAGCATATCGGATCATATCTACGGACAGGCTGTGCATGTCGGAGAGAAGATAAAGGGAAAAAATAAAGGGAAAAAATAAAGGGAAAAATAAAAGGGAAAAATAAAGGGGAAAAATAAAGGGGAAAAAAGGGCGCGCTCAGGCGCGGTGAGCAGGAGCGGGGAAGTCCCCGTCTCCTGGCTGATCTTTGTATGGTCTTTTGCTTGCTGAACCCCCGCGGGAAACGAGATGTTTTCTCGCTTCAAAGCTGCACCCGACAAAGAACCGGCGCAAGACACATGTATTCCGAAAATAGTACATCAAAAAACAGAAAATCGGGAATAGACGCATAAAAGATGGCAATACTTTCTTTGAAAGCTCAGGGAGGGGATTGCCATGAATAATTATAAGGAAAAGAAACCGGCAAAGTTTCTTTTAAAGAGCGCGCCGGCGATGGTAGTGATACTGGCGGCTGCAGCGGTCATTTTTTATTCCGTTGAATATGCGAGGAGGGAAGAGACGCTCGCGAAAGAATTGAAGGAAAAGCTTCTTAGATTTCATGTGGTCGCCAACAGTGATTCGCCAAGGGATCAGAGAGTAAAGCTTAAGGTGAGAGATGCTGTTCTTTATGCGCTTAAGGGAAAAATGGAGAATGTGACTACGAGAGATGAGGCGGTCTTAGCGGTAGAAGAAAACAGAGAGGTCATAGAAAACGCGGTCAGGAGGGTGCTTAAGGACGAAGGCGAGGATTACGGATTTGAAGTTTATACCGGCGAGGAATTTTTTCCGGCAAAGGTATATCAGAACCTGACGCTGCCGCCGGGAGATTATCTGGCGCTGATAATCAGGCTCGGGGAGCATGAGGGAAAAAACTGGTGGTGCGTGCTCTTTCCGACGCTTTGTTTTGTGGATGCGGATGCGCCAAGCCTTTCAAATGAAGCAAAGAGCAGACTTGATACGGTTATGACGCCGTATGAATACCGGCAGGTTACGGGAAAGGGATCGAAAGTGAGAGTGAGATCGCGGTTCGCGGGATTTTTGAGAAGAATGTTTTCGTAACATGGCGGAAGGTGAGTATATAAAGAAAACAAAGGATTGAAGCGATCAACATATCTTTAAATATATCTTTCATGATGTTTTTTTCGGGTCAATCATTTTTCTTGTGGGATTGACCATGCCACGGTGTAGGTTCTCGATACCGTCCGCCAGCCTTGACATGAACCCCAGACAATGCTTCAGGGTTTTCACCCGACGGCGAAGAACTCAAGAACAGTCTGATTTCTAAACCGTCGGGACAAGGCATCGTAGCATTGCCTGGGAACCCTGTCAAGGCCAAGCCCTTACGGGTGGCCGGGCTGTGCCCCCTCAGGTTCGGAATCTAAGAACATCCTGTTTAGCCGCCACAGGTTTCAGTTGAATAAAAAAGGATCCTCCTGTAAGATTGGAAATGCATCTTGCCGGATGTAACAAATCCATTCAAAAGGAGATCCTCTATCTTGGATTATATACGAATCGATGCCGATGGGCAACTGACATTTACACAATCTACCGATTTTTTAACGATTCCTTCATTCCTGTACGGTTTTGTGAACGAGTCGACTTCCACCGGTACGTCTGCATCCGGCAGGACTGTGATCCGCTTTTCCGGTTCGCTTCAGGCTGATAATGAAGAACTTACCTGCAGCTACTGCGGCGCAAGGATGCATGTGAACAATCATCTCGGCATCACGCTTCGCCATCTTCCGTTTGGTGGTTACCTGAGCGATGTTTCATTTACCAGGATTCAGTATGTATGCCCCGGATGCGGCAATACCCGGACGCAGAATATCTCCTTTAAAGCTCCCGGTCACCGAATTACGGCAGAACTGCATCAGTATGTCTGCGATCTCCTGGCCTGCGGAACTTACACGAACAAGGAAGTGGCGGAACTTGCCGGCCTGGGCCAAAACGTTGTCAAAGCCATTGACAAAGAACGCCTTCAGGGGCTTTACACCACGCCGGGAGGGAAGCTGATCAAGCCGAAAAAGCGTGCGAAGTTCCTCGGTATTGATGAATTCAAGCTTCACAACGGTCACCGGCATGCTACCCATATCATCGATATGGAGACCGGACATATCCTCTGGATCGCAGGCGGCAAGAAGAAACAGGTCGTATACGATTTCATCGAACATGTCGGTCTGGAATGGATGGATCATGTCGAAGCCGTTGCATGCGACATGAATTCCGATTTCCAGGAAGCCTTCGAAGAAAAGTGCCCACATATCCAGCCGGTATTCGATTACTTCCATATTGTCAAGAACTTCAACGATAAGGTAGTAAGCGAGGTACGCAAGGATGAGCAGCGCCGCCTTTATGAGGAAGGCAATATTGAAGCTGCCCGGGCCCTGAAGAAGACAAAGTATATCCTGACATCATCCCGCGAGACCCTGCAGAAGAAGGATTCCGATGCCGCACAGGAACGGGTGATCCGCAAAGGGAGTACTCTGTTTAAAACGGAAGATTTTGTCCGTAAGTCCGGGTATGAAGAACGCTACAACAGACTCCTTGAGGAGAACAGAGTCTTCTTTACCCTCGACCTGATCAAGGAGAAGCTTTCACTGGCCTATTCACGGACCGATGAGTGTCTCATGGCGGAGGATATCATCAGCATCATGGACATGTGCCATGCGACCGGCAATGCCCATCTACT
>CACZSY010000198.1 GCA_902783965.1 uncultured Lachnospiraceae bacterium | reverse complement strand
TTTTTTTTATTTAAATGAAATAATAAATGATTTATATCGATAAATGATGGTTGATATTATCAGAAATGTATCGAGGTAAACGTTACTATGGGCGAGATCAGATTGCACGACGGGGAATTAAACATTATGGAGTTATTATGGTCCAATAAGTCACTTGCGGCCAAGGACATAGCCAAGATCATCAAGGAATACATAGGCTGGGAAAAAAATACAACATATACCGTGATCAAGCGTCTTATCGATAAAGGCGCTGTTAAACGTGAGGATCCGGGATTCGTATGTTTTGCGTTGGTTTCAAAGAAGGAAGCTCAGGAAACTGAAATGAAACATATAATAGATTCATTGTTTAACGGTTCAATGAATTCTTTCTTAAGTGAGTACATGAGAAACCAGAAATACGGCAAACTCGAGCTTCTGGAGCTTCAGAGGATATATAAGGCTAATTCAAGATAATTTTTTAAAAACTATAATATTTCTTCGCAAAACAATCGTTTTGCGAAGAAATATATATTGAAATTCACTCCCCTTTTGAGCTATAATCAATATAAAATTATTAGGATTTATATTGATATTAATTCAAAGAGGGAGTTTTATTATGGCATCAAAGAAGCCTATTACGTATCAGGAGCAAAAGAAAAGAGCCAATATAGATAAATTAAAGAAATTGCAGGAAGGTCTTCCGGAATTCTGCAAGGATTTTTTCAGAGGGATCTATTCAACAACATCATCGCTCACAAGGATCGCTTACGCATATGATCTGACGGTTTTTTTTAATTACATAGTTGAAAATAATCCTACAGTTAACGATGTTAAAGAAATAAATATAGGATTTCTTGAGGAACTCACTTCAAAAGATATCGAGGAATATCTTGACTACCTGCATTATTATTATAATCCTGAAGGAAAAGGGCTTACTAATGATGAGGCAGGTGTTAAACGCAAGATATCTTCGCTTAGAAGTTTTTTTAACTATTATCAGAAGAACGGTGATATAACTTCCAATCCGACGACATTTGTCAGCATTCCAAAGATACATCAGAAGGAAATAATAAGGTTTGACCCGAAAGAAGTATCTGATTTTCTTGACAATGTGGATACAGGCAACAAACTGTCGGATCGTCAGCTTGCTTTTCACCAGAAGACAAAGATAAGAGATCTTGCCATGCTTACTCTCCTGCTTGGTACCGGTATCCGTGTGTCGGAATGTGTAGGTCTTGATATAAATGATGTTGATTTTATGAATGATGCTATCAAGATAACTAGAAAAGGTGGAAATGAAAGCGTGCTTTATTTCGGCGAAGAGGTAAGACAGGCGCTTTGCGACTATATGGATGAACGTGAATTTGTAGAAGCTGCACCAGGTCATGAGAACGCATTATTTCTCTCTTTACAGAAAAAAAGGATATCTGTCCGTGCAGTTGAAAATCTGGTAAAAAAATACGCCCAGACTGTCACTACGATCAAGCATATTACGCCTCATAAGCTAAGAAGCACATATGGTACTTCTCTTTATCAGGAAACCGGTGATATATATCTTGTGGCTGATGTACTCGGTCATGCGGATGTTAATACAACTAAGAGACACTACGCTGCCATTGCCGACAGGCAGAGACGAAGTGCTGCGGATAAGGTGAAGCTTAGAAAACAGGACGACGAGTAAGTAATACGAGTTGGGAAAATGTAAATAAAAAGAAAGGTTGATCATTATGGTTTGTCCAAAATGTAAATGTGATCATTATTTGAAAGGACCGAACCATATACAGTACTGCATTTCCGGTTTACCGAAAGATACTTTTAAGGATGAAGTTGTCAAGGTGCAGATCTTTTCGCATCAAAAAAGCCGTTGATTGATGACTTGCGAAAAGGTTCCAAGGACAGACTCCGACTGTGGAATCTAAGACTCCAACTGTGGAATCTCCTTGGTCTTCACTTATCATCAGATCAACGGCTTGAATTTAAATGCCAGATCTGCTATGTCTTATTGAGTTTCAAAAGAAAAATCTCAAAGCATGAAATTATATCCTTTATTGAATTTTTGATTTCTGATCAAACACATTATCAGAAGCATTCTAAATTATACACGGTTTAAGAATATAGTCAACAATTTTTTTAAAAAATCTAATCAAATATCAATATCCAGTTCAACCGGACAATGATCCGAGCCCATGACCTGTGTATGTATCGCGGCATCTTTAAGCTTTGGATTAAGAGCCTGTGAAACCAGAAAATAATCAATACGCCACCCAGCGTTCTTTGCTCTCGCACTGAATCTGTAAGACCACCATGAATATATATCCGTTTTGTCCGGATAAAAATATCTGAAAGTGTCGGTAAATCCGTCAGCGAGAAGTATTGAAAACTTATTTCTTTCCTGATCGGTAAATCCGGCATTATTCCTGTTAGTCTTAGGATTCTTAAGATCGATCTCGTTGTGAGCAACATTCAGGTCACCGCACACAATGACCGGTTTATTTTTTTCAAGTTCTTTAAGATAAGCATGAAACGCGTCTTCCCAGACCATTCTGTAATCAAGCCTTGTCAGCTCCGCCTGTGAATTAGGAGTATATACTGTGATCATATAGAACGTCGGATATTCGAGAGTTATCACTCTTCCCTCTTTATCATGCTCTTCTATTCCTATACCGTAGCTCACGGATAAGGGTTCATGCTTAGTAAAGATCGCTGTACCCGAATATCCTTTCTTTAAAGCGTAATTCCAATACTGATGATATCCTTCAAGATCAAGATCTATCTGACCTTCCTGCAGCTTGCTTTCCTGAATACAGAAAATATCTGCATCAACTTCCTTAAAATAATCCAGAAAACCCTTTGTGACACAGGCTCTCAATCCGTTGACATTCCATGAAATAAGTTTCATAATAATAATCCTTTCGTTCGAGACATTTATTAAAGAACGCCACAGGTGTTCTTGCTCTCCGCTAAAGAGAACCAAATGTTCCCTTCAACCCCTATGCAATGCTCATTCTTAGCAGTCCTATGACTTTACCAAGGATCAGACAGTCAGGTACTATAATAGGATCCATGTAGTCATTTTCCGGCTGCAGGCGTATATGACCGTCTTCTTTATAAAATCTCTTAACGGTTGCTCCGTCTTCTATAAGTGCTACAACTATCTCACCGTTCATGCAGGTATTCTGCATACGAACGATTATGGTATCCCCTTCAAATATACCGGCGTTGACCATACTGTCGCCCTTGACCTTAAGCATAAAGACCTGTTCGTTAGGCATCATATTGGCAGGGATAGGAAAATAATCAATGATATTCTCCTGCGCCAGCAGCGGCTGTCCTGCTGCAACTGTTCCTACAAGAGGAACATTGACTACCTCTCTTCTTGTAAGATTAAAGTCGTCGTCAACGATCTCGATGGCTCTCGGCTTGGAAGGATCTCTTCTGATATAACCGTTTCGCTCAAGTGATTCAAGATGAGCGTGAACGGACGAAGTAGACTTCAGATTGACCGCCTCACATATCTCCCTTACTGCAGGCGGATAACCTCTGCTTAATATCTCCTGCTTTATATATTCAAGAATCTCGCGCTGTTTTGCTGATATTTTTCCCTGTCCCATGAAAAAACCTCCATTTTGATTACCTGGTTATTTATATTTTCTTTCTGTATTATAACAGATACTGTTAAAAAAATCAAACAAATGTTCGCAAAATCTCTTGACAACCGAAAATATGTTCGATATAATATGAACATATCAAACGAACGTTTGTTCGCAAAGACAAGCAGACAGGTTACATAATATGATCACATTTGGAGGTACGTTATGAAAGCACAGAGATTACATAGAACACATTCAATACACAGACGGAACAGGTTTTTAATTACATCGGCGGTTATCGCTCTTTTGATAATATCATCACTTTTTATGATCAAAGCCAAAGCATCACACAGAACACCGGATAAGCAGGTAACAAGCGTACTTATCGAAGAAGGCGATTCTCTCTGGTCTATAGCCGAAAGATATTGCAATAAGGATACGGAATCTGTAAAAGATGTTATTAATGAGATCAGGGAGATCAACGGATTAACTTCTGATAAGATCAACAAGGGAATGTATCTGATAGTTCCTTACGAACGTTAAGGTGTATGTTTTTGGAATTGTTTATTACTTCATTTTGAGCAGAGTATTTAGATTAAGAACGACCCTGAGATTATTCTCAGGGTCGTTCTTTAATGCACAACGGAGTGCGCAAGAAAAATTCTCTGTTTTCTTATACCGGATATGCTCCGTTCTCGGTATCCGCTTCATTAAGATCAACTCTGGTCTTCTGCGCTGCTCTGTATTTAAAGAAATCGGTTGCAACCTGCGGGAAGAGCGCGTATGAAAGAACATCTTCGTCCTGCTCCTTCCACTGTGCCATCTCCATCTCGATCTTCTTAAGTTCAGGCTTTAACAGGTCTGCCGGTCTGCAGGTGATAGGCTTCTCGTCTCCGATGGCTTTCTTTTGAACTTCCGGATTGAAAGGCTTTACGGTCTGACCGTACTCTCCTCTTAATATCGCCTTGCTTTCCTTTGTTATCATCTTATATCTTTCGCCGCTTAATACGTTTAATACGGCCTGGGTACCTACTATCTGGCTTGAAGGAGTAACAAGAGGCGGTTCTCCGAAGTCCTTACGAACGTTCGGTACTTCCTGCAGTACCTCATAGTATTTATCTTCCTGATGAGCTTCCTTTAATTGTGAAAGAAGGTTTGAAAGCATACCGCCCGGCACCTGATAAAGGAGTGTCTTGATATTTACGCCCATTACCTTCGGATTGAGAAGTCCGCTCTTTAACACTTCGTCTCTCATCGGCATGAAGTAGTCGGCGATCTCTGATAAAAGATTCTGGTCTAAGCCCGAATCATACGGTGTTCCCTTGAAGGTCTCTACCATAACTTCGGTTGCAGGCTGGCTCGTACCCATCGAGAACGGGCTCATGGCGGTATCGATTATATCGCAGCCGGCTTCAACAGCCTTCATATAAGTCATGGAAGCAACGCCTGAGGTGTAGTGCGTATGCAGCTGGATCGGAAGATCAACGGCCTTCTTCATGGCACCGATCAGTTCG
>CACZSY010000197.1 GCA_902783965.1 uncultured Lachnospiraceae bacterium | reverse complement strand
TATTATAAGAAGCTGATTGAATGGAAGAAACGTGGAAGGTGACGCGAATATGATTCCGAAAGTTATACATTATTGTTGGTTCGGCGGTAACCCACTGCCGGAAAATATCAGACGATATATGATTACCTGGCGAAAGGTTCTCCCTGATTATAAAATAGTCAGGTGGAGCGAGAAGAACTTTGATATCAGTACGGCTCCGGACTACGTGAAAGAGGCTTATGAAGCTAAAAAGTACGCATTCGTATCAGATTATGTCAGGGTAAAGAAACTGGCCGACCATGGCGGAGTCTACTTTGATACCGATATTGAAGCAGTTAAAGATTTCAGTCAATATCTGGAGGGGAAAAATGTCGTTTTGGGATTTGAGAGCGACAGACTTCTTACAACGGCTTTTATAGCCTGCAGTAAACATGACCCTTTTATCTCTGAATTCGAGCAGAGCTATCATACCCGTCATTTTTTGATGGATAACGGAGAACTGGATCTTACAAACATAAATGATGTTCTCAGTGAATTTGCCGAAAGCAGGGGGCTTGATCTTGACCGGGATGAATATCAGGAGCTTTCCGGCGGAATTGCAGTTTATCCGAGGGACTACTTTGCTGCATGGGATGTAAAACATTGGCATGAGAAGAGGACAGATAATACATGTACGGTTCACCATATGGCTTCCAGTTGGATAGAGCATGACATAAAAGAAAAGATAAAGTGGACGGTAGTAAATTTCTTTCAGAGAGTACTCGGTGATAATGGCTACGACGTCGTTCGTTCAATATTGAAAGGGAAAAGACAGTGAGTAATCTATCAGTCACTCCAACAGGTTATTATGCTACAGGGTCTTCAGCGGTATATCATCTTTTGACGGAGTACAAAACAACGACCGCAGGTGTACTTGAGAAAAACCCTTGCGAGCATCTTCCTCTTTATATGCCGGATGGTCTGTTCGATTTAGAAGACAAGCTGCTTAGGGGGAATAATATACATCGCTCTGATGAGGCTCTTAACGCTTTTTATCAGGCTATGAGTGATCTTTACAGAAACAATTATGGCTGGTACGGCAATTATAAAGAACGATTTGGTCCGGCTTTTATGGAAGCTGTAGATGCTCTGATAGATAATCTTACCGAATTCACACTTCAGGCAAAATGGTATTACGATGAAGAAATGAAATTCTCTGTCAAGCATACTGCGTCCAGTGCAATGCACCGCCTGAAAAAAGAGCCGTATAGCGCGAATTTCTTTGAAAATATAGCTTACAAAAAGAAGTACGATGATGGTCTCACAAGGTACGCGTTCCCGACGGATGAGAAGTTTTATGAGGCTGCAGGTAGATTTATACGTGCTTATCTGAATCTGTGCCGAGGTGGAGCGAAAGGGGTCCTTTTACTGGATCATTTTCTTCTTCCGCAGAATTTATTCAGATTGAACAAATACATTCCCGAGCAGGAACTTCGCGTAATCGTGATGAAACGAGATATTCGTGATGTATATGTAGAAGCGCGTCATCGTCTCGACCACTATGACGCTGAATCTCCGGTACCGATCAGGATAGAAGAGTTCGCAGCATTCATGAAGCGTGTGAGGGAGATTGAAAAACCGGAAGGCGATGAGAAGCAGGTACTCCGTATTTATTATGAGGATCTCTTCGAAGATTACGAAGGTACAGTTTCAAAAGTGGAAGAATTCTGCGGTCTTTCATCAAAGGATCACGTTTATATGGGAAAACATTTTGATCCGAAGACCAAGAATAAGTATATGAGACAGTACAAGCGTGCAACAAAATACGAGAGAGAGATACGCTATCTTGAGGATGCGGTTCCTGAATTACTATTTAATGGTTAAGTTTATTCCTTAATAAAGAAGGATGTTAGGTAATGAATAGAACAGATAAGAGCATAAAGAATTTATTGTTTGCATTTTTATCACAGGGAGTAACAGTGCTTCTGTCCTTCATGTTGCGTACCGAAATGCTGCGTTCACTGGGGATTTTGCCTGCTTCTTTAAATTCTCTGTTTACAGATGTTATCTCTACCCTTTCGCTTGCAGAATTGGGAATCGGTTCTGCAATCGTATATAATCTTTATAAGCCGCTCGCCGAAGGTGATGAAAAGAAGATTTGTCAGCTTATGTATCTTTATAAGAAAGCGTACATGACGATTGCGGCAGTCACTATGGCGGTCGGATTAGCTCTTGTTCCGATAATCCACCTGCTGATTGAAAAGGTAGACATTCCTCTGGGATATCTGCGAATAGTCTATGTACTCTTTGTCTTTCAAAATTCTGTTTCTTATCTTTTTTCCTATAAGATAGCTCTTGTACAGGCTGATCAGAAACAATATGTATACACCAACATCAATATGGCGTGCCGAACGGTAGGATCGATTGCACTCCTTATAATAATGCGTGTTACCAAGTCCTATTTACCGTATTTGATCGGCAATATCTCTCTGACAATCATTACTAATGCTATTGCTTCAAGGGCTGTAGATAAGAGATATCCGTATCTCAAGGACGATCCGACGCTGCCTGCGGAGGAGAAAAAACAGATTTTCACTAATGTAAAGAACATCTTTGTTAAGCAGATAGCAGGAAAGGTAGTTAACAGTACTGATAATATACTGATTTCGAAGCTGGTAGGAACCTTAATGGTCGGT
>CACZSY010000196.1 GCA_902783965.1 uncultured Lachnospiraceae bacterium | reverse complement strand
GTTATTGGCAGACTACAGACGTTTCAGACCTATCATAATCAGCAAGGCTCTCAAACCGTTGTATATAACTTATAGAACACAAAATCGTTTCAGACCTATCATAATCAGCAAGGCTCTCAAACTCTTGAGCCATGCTACTCCTGCGCCTGCTGGTTTCAGACCTATCATAATCAGCAAGGCTCTCAAACTACCATCCCAAATCTCCGAAGTAAAGGTTGTTTCAGACCTATCATAATCAGCAAGGCTCTCAAACCTCAAATTCCATTATGGTCGTCACTGAGCTTGACATTTTGCGAAAATGTTTGCTGATAATCGGTCATTAAAGCTCTTTATCCTATGATACATAAATCTTTATCAATAATCCATACTTTTTCGCCATCCATTATATTTTTTTGAATTCCCTCCAAGAGTAACAGATGTATTTTCTCATAATGCATCGTCTTATATAATTCCTTCAATTCTTCTGAAGACAGGTACATTTTCAAATTTACAAATATGAACAGTCTTATTCCTAATATTTGATGTACTATTTTGGTATAGTTTATTATCTGGCTCAATAGTTCCGATTCCTGATTTGTAACAGATAATCCAATAGCTTTAAGTAATGATGTTTTATTTATTTCCGGCTCATAAGTAATATCAAACTGCATATTCAACAAGACTTTATCTAACAAATTAATAATATCTGCATTAATCTGCGTCATTTCTAACGCATATTCACTAACTATTATGCTTTCAATATCAGAGTAGATTTTAGCCATTACCTTTTTATTACCCGGATCTAACTCAAACGGATTGAATATTAACTCAACATTCTTGCCGATTGCAATTTCTTTATAATTTTCAGAAAGGATTATATTGCCATTTTCCCCTTTACTCTGGCAAATTATCGAATATATCATATCTTTAAATATTTCTATATTTTCAATAACCAGAACAGGCACAACATTCTCTTCAATTTCAATCTCAAGATCAAGCTTTTTATATAACAATTTCATAGTATTATCAATCTTTCTGTATCGTTAATGATTTCCTGATTTTTTTGACCTACTATGTATTCCATATTAGAAAACTGTTTTTCTGTTATCTTTAAAACCTGAACAAGTCCTTCAGATGGCTTATTCTTTGAAAGATTTTCTATAACCGCATCTGCTACGTTAACATTTGTAACAAGCTTACAGTATACAGATTCCTGTAACATCATAAATCCATTTTTTATCAGGTACTTTCTAAATTTTGTATACTCTCTCCTGTTTTGAAGTGTAAGAACAGGCAGATCAAAAAAACATATTACACGCATATACTTAAAATTCATAATTATAAAATTTTATCTGAGATATGTCAGAATCATTTAGAGCATCAAAAATGCTCTTGGTATATATTTTTATAGCATTGTTCAGGTATTCATTTCTGCCTGCCATACTCACTTCTTTCTGATATAGTTCCAATACCTTAACTTTTTCTTCGTGCTCGAATTTTTCAGGCCTAATACTAATAACCAGATTATCAACTAACGGTCTGAATGGTTCCATTAAGTCAGAAGATAAATTAAATTGATTGAACATATTATCATGAAACAAGCCAAGCTGAGTCAGATAACCATTAGCTGATATCTCTCTGTTAAACGCTGATAATAATAAACTATATCCATAGTTCAACGCAGCATTAATGCTGCTTTCTGCGCTCCTTGTAAAATCCTTCCCAAATAAAGCATTAAAATAAACCTTTGCTGCATGTCCTTCCCTATTGGTTAAATCACCAAATTCAAGTTCATTAATATAGCCAAATAATAGTTGGGCTTCATCCTTTTTTTGACTTATCAGATTCTGTGCCTGCATATGTATTTTGGCATGAACGATTTCAGTCCATACAGCAGTCTTTATCTCCTGATTCCATAACATCTGTTTTCTGATCTTTGCGCTTGTATCATGAGCACCATAATATGAAATTAACTCAGAAGAAGGATTTCTTTTTTCATCGCAAAAGATAACTTTTACCTTCTTCTTTGTTAATTCACTTAATAAAGCTGCTGTTATGGATACTGCTGTACTTTCAATTATCACTATATAAATCTCATTCAATGAAATTCTATATGTCTCCTTTGATCTCACAATCATATATCCCATCTGATAATCAAGCTTCGCAGTATTCGAAATTACAACAGTTCTCCAACTCATCATTATACCTTCTGTAAATCAATGGTTTTTTCATAAAGACCGGTAACGGACTGGTTGATAATAAGCATATTACCAGTTTTAGGTATTGTCTTACTTATTTTCATTGTTCCAGAGTTAGGATTGCCTCCAATATCTGTTAAATTAGCACTTCCTAATCCAATTGCCGTCGTCTTTAATATCTCACACAATACCTTAACCTGTTTATTAACATCCAGCTCAATGAATTTTTCATATCCATCATTTATTAGCTTATTCATACAATTAGGTCTGTTAATAAAAGCCTGTGTTCCACTTTTTTCTTTCAAAATACAATATAGTTTTTCATTTTTTTCTTTTGAAAAATACTCAACATTATTACTTTGCTTTTCTAAATAGTTTTCTATTAACTTTATATATCCGATCCAATCCCTATTTAAACACATAGAAACCGCATTCCTTAAAACCACTTGATTACCAGTTTTAGAAGAAATATGTAATCTATATCCATTCAGACTTATCAAAGACTGTATCTTTATCTTTTTTACTCTGACATTCGGATTAACTAAATGTAAATACTCTCTGCAATATTCTTCCAGAGATTCTTTTTCATTCTTTATTTTTCCAGTCAGATATATCGGCATGGCTTCAATAGTTCTGATTTTCTTTTTCTTATCATCATGTTCCACTAAGAAAAAGTATGCAATTTTAACACTGGTGAAACCACCGTATTTTGTGACATCATTCATCTTTGAATCATTCTTTAATGGTATATAATTCTTTTGATTCGCTACATAATGTCCAACCAAAGTTTCTTCAGATATCGCTCCTGTAGCAGTAAAATTCATTCTGGTCAGAATCGGAGTATTCTTTGCAAGCATCCTACTGACAATATCAATACTTTTCTCCATTCCATCTCTTTCATATGCCAACCAGCCTATCTCACCATTACGTTCTATATCCTTGCTCAGAATATTATTCAATGTATATCTGTTCTTGTTTCTGTCTTTGTTGTACTCATTTTTTATGAACCATGCCGGATTCTTTGTGAATCTAACATTATAAGCATTTCCTACAACTATGTTAAGATATGCATCGTGAGCGTGATGAAAATCATTTACCAGTCTTGACTTCGGAAAAAGAAATACATCATCATTTTCATTCTTTTTGCTTAATCCGTTTCTTCTAAAATCCGATACATTTCTTGCTTTTGAATAAACGAGTTCCGTATCCTTAAGCAATTCTTTTAAAAGATCCGCGATTCCTTTTGTAGCCTGACCGGTTTCAACCAATTGCCTTGCAATAAAGTTACTAAGCTGTTCATCAGAGAATCCCTCGGAAGCTGTTAATCTTCTATATTTTTCATCACTTATCAGTTTCTTTTCATTTAACATTTTCCAATGGTTTCTTACGTCATTATTATTTCGTATCTTACCATCTATAGGATATGTATCTGATTTTCTTGCATTCGTACCTTTCTCAACCAGTACCAGATTGTTTTTCAGATTGTCATCTTTTACAAAACTTCTAGGATAAATATGATCAATATCATATTTATTATCATCAAACAAATCGTCAAGTTCAATCTGTCTTCCAGTGTACATACACTTGCCCATCTGCGTAATATACAGATACATCTTCTTACTTCTCAGTCTTCCGGACTCATTTTCTTTCTTTATAAGCTCCGTCCAATACTTTCCATCTTCTTTTATATTTTTAAATAAATCCAGCAACTCGCTTTCTCTTGATTTTTTTCTTCCTTTATCCCCCTTCTCTTCATCTGTTCTTGTCATTTCAATAAAAATCTTCTTTGGAGGGCATTTCATTATACCTTCTATTTCTTTTATTATCAGAATAGTCTGCCATATCATTCTTTTAACAGGTGCAGAGAAGTAATAATCATCAAGGTCTGCTGCTTTGAATTCCGAAAGAGTCTTCAAACTACTTTTCTGTTTTGATTCCAATACTTTTTTAAAATCATATTTTTCGGAATTAATCAGTTCCATAAGATTAAGATTATCTTCCATTAATGCTTCTATTATCGTGCATATTTCACCGGTCTCTGTATTGCATCCCTGAAGGTCAAGAAATTCCTTTGATAATCTTCCCCAGTCTTTGAACTTAAAACCTATGATTCTCTTTATCTGATCTTCACTAAGTATATCTCCATATGATTTTAACAACACTTTTTTCAGCTTCTTTTTTGAGTCGCCATATATGGTTGATATCCTGATAATATCTTCTGCAGTATTTTTATATTTATCTTCTCTTATCTTATCCCCGAATATTGACTCAAATTTTCCAAGAGATCCGAGATAATTAGCAATATTAGTATCAACGCCGGTCACTTCCGATTTATCATCTATTAAGCCCCTGGTATATAAATACTCTACTAGTGTATTCTTATTTACTTTTTTCCCGCACATAAAGAGATCGTTGTATATTTCTTTTTTAAGTGATGCATCAATTCTTTGTCCCTTGATTCTTAAATTATTGATTTCGTTAAGAACGCAGTATTTTTCATATTTCAGAGAGTGTTTTGGCATAACCTTTTCATCGCTGAGATATGTACATCTTCTTATTAGCCTCTCTATGAATCTTTCCGATGTCTTATCTACATCAATCTTTTCTTCAAGATTCCACGGATAAACTCTTCCCGATTCTTTTCTGATCACCCAGCCGTTTCCGCCATTCTTTTCACTTTCTTCTGATACTGGTCCAATATAGTAAGGAATTGTAAACTCAAACAATCTTACAATCCTCTCCTTTGTTGTAAGCCCTGATTCATCAATCTCACTTAAAAATGGTAGATATCCGGAAGCATTTTCAAGTATCTTCTTCAATTCCTTTCCATGAACCTGATTAGGTATTACTCCGTTATCTGATGTAAGCTGCTTAGGCAAAAACGATTCCTTTGATATTTCGTTAAGTACATAAACTATCCTTTCATCATTAATCCCTTTTTTAACAAGACTATCCAGATACGTCTTTATATTTTTATAAAACTCATCTCTTTTCCTTGATTTAAAACTTCTTCTTTTCTTTATTCTTCCTAAAGTACCAGAATTAACATGAAGCGTTGAATTGACAGAATTCACATAAGCGCTATAAGTACCATCATTATCGCTTCTGAATATCTCATCATACTTTTCCTGACCGCCATATTTCTTTATTATATCTTTTAACATCTTTAAGTCAGCTTTATGTTTGTTATACTGTTCAACTCTGGCATATGAAAGATAGCTTTCTTTATTCCCTCCCAGAATAGATAACAAAGTATGACAATCATAGAAACTTTTTAAAGTCTCTAATATCTGCATGGCATCTCCTAATTTAGGAGCTATCTCTAGTTCTTTTTCAGAATATGAAGAGTCCGAGAACTGAATTGAGAGTTTTTCATCTTCCAATTCTACATCCACAAAAATATCTTTCAGTTTACAAGATAATCCACAGATTAGTTTCACCAGATTGACTTTTACTTTTTCCTTCTTCTTGTCAATTCCAAATAGATCACATAACAATTCACTTTTTCTTGTTCTGCTTATATCTTTATTACATAATACATTTATCAACTCATCGACTGTTATCTCACACGGAAACTCTATGTCTTCATAGTATTCCTGAAGAGCATTATTGGCTCTGATATATGCTTCCGAGATATCAGTAGTCGCATTTATATTCAAACCTTCATTTAGAAAATGTCCTCTTCTTTTGAAAAGATTATATACTGCTAAGAACACAAGACGGACATCGTGCTCTTCTTTATTATCAATCAATTCTTTCCTTAAATGGAAAATCGTCGGATACTGTTTGTAATAATCAGCATCCGAATAATCCGGATCATTGAATATTCCGTTTTTATATCTGACATTTTCATCTTTATCTTCAATATGATACTTACTATTTTCAAGGCGCAAATAAAAGTCTTTATCTACCTCAGAAATAGCATCATGAAAATAGTCTTTTATAATACCTTCTCTTACTTGCTGTCTCTGTCTTCTTCTTCGACTGATTCTTTTTGTTCTTCTATCAACGGAAGTATTAGCTCTTTCAAATTCTCTGATCCCCCACATATCTCTTTGCTTAAACTTGATCAGTTTGTAACTCATATCAGTAACTGCCCATCCAACGGAATCTGTTCCCATATCAAGTCCTAAGTAATAATCTCTCATAACCTTTCTCCTTGTTTTTTATTCATTTTTATTTTTTGAAAAACCTTATTGACATTCAAAACAAAATCGACTATGATTTCATTAATCAGCAAGGCGAGTGCAAATAAGAGTTCCTTATGGAAAACTCGGATACGCCACTTCTTAGTAAGTGACCTGACCACATGGTGTGGTCTTTTTTTTATGAAAAAATGTTTCATTTTAATGTTTATATAAACACTATTTGCACAATGTTATTATAACATTTATTTATGTCATTAGTAAATACACATGTTGTCTTACTCCTAACTGTAACCCCTTAAAATACCTTCTCCCTCTCAACATACTCCTCCACCTCTTCCCTCGTTCCACAGATTTCCTTATCAATATATACAACAATCTGCAGCTCTCCGACTTTTCGTGAAACTATCCATTTCTTAACAGCTTCATCTACACTAAATACTTTATCATCTTTAACAATAGTCATCTTCTCATCTCCCTATTCATCACGGACCACGACAGATCGGGAAGCATCTCTTCTCTTATCTGCTTTCTCATTTCTTCCAATTTCCTTGTAACACCAGTATTCTTCAATCGTATTCAGGGTTATAACATGACCGTTGCTGCAAGTTGATCTCTTGATCGCTTTTATTGTTTTGATCCATCATACCTTTTATGGTGTCCTATAAAAATACCTCAATTCATGTGCATGTTACTATTCACACTTTCCCAGATATGGTATCTTTCACATAAAGAGTTTACGGCCATATAAAAATGCCAAGAAGCCAGAAAAAAT
>CACZSY010000195.1 GCA_902783965.1 uncultured Lachnospiraceae bacterium | reverse complement strand
GGCGGAAGCTTTGGCTCAACAAAAAGACCTATGCCGCCGCTTATCGGTATATTGATCTGGACAGGACCGCAGCCGTGATGCTTTACTTCAAGCAGAGCTTCGTTGATAAGTCTCTGGCATGCCCACTGATCCTCCGGCCCTTCAGCGAGCGGAAGGTTGACGCATTTCTTACAGAAGTTTTTATACATATCCACCTGATCGATCATCTGGTTTTCCATCTGTCCGAGCATGTACGGATTTCTGTCGGCAGTTATAACCAGCAAAGGCACGTTAAGATAAAACGCCTCCGTGATCCCCGGAAGATAGTTGCTGGCTGCAACGGATGAAGTACAGCATATGCCCACTATCTCATTTCCGAGCTGCTGCGAAAGACCTATTGCAAAATACGCGGCGCTTCTTTCATCAACTACGGAGTAGCAGGTAAAATAATCATCCTGCTCCAGACAGTGATTGATAGGTATATTTCTTCCTCCCGGAGAAAGCACCACATGCTTTACCCCATGTTCTTTCATAAGTGCCACAAGAAACTGAACGCTTTTTATCTTTGAATACATGTTATTCTCCTTTAACTCCTTTAACTTATGATTGACTTTATATATTCAACAGATTCTTTTCTGTTTTCTTCCATTTTTGCCGCTGCAGTGTCCCAGTCGATCTTTTCATCTATGGTGACGCCGTCATTTATGGTAGGAACACGGTCGAGTATCCTTCTGTTTATTCCGAGCGAACATAAAAGCTCCCATACCCTGTTATTGAAACCGCCCTTTGTCTCAAGCTCCGAAAGGAACTGCTTCTTAAACATTATCGAGAACACGGTTCCGTGGAAGGAGTTGGTAACAACATACTCCGCGTCACGGATGAGCGCCAAAAACTGCTCGATGGAACAGTCATAAAGCATATTTATCCCTTTTTCCTTAAGATCCATCTTCACCCTGTTATGCAGATGATATACTTTAAGACCTTTTTCCCTTGCGAGCTTATACGCATACTCAGCCATATGATTTTCGGGATGCACCGAATAGATAAATATATACGGCTCCTTTATAACCCTTTTCGGATATGCGGCCTTTCCCCACTGTTAGCCGGTCAGAAGAAGCGTCGGGTCAAGACACTTGTGCACTTTCCTGCCCGTCTCCTGCGCTATATAATCACAGGCGCTCTTCTCTCGCATGGATATCTTCGCGAATCTCTTAGCGAGCTCCTTCTCATCATCTTTCATCTGATATCCGCCGATGCTTACCGCGTAACTGAATTTTCTGGAATCATCCTTTACAAAATCCAGCAGGTAATTCCTGTCGTCACCGCAGACATTCATGTTCCATACCTGGTCGCTGCCGGTTATATACACGTCGAGCCTGTCTCCGAAGCCATTGATATTTGCTTCGGTATATTTGGAAGTAAGATTCAGTCTCTGCTTCGCGAATCTTCTGAAATTCTTTTTCTTCTTAATAAGATGAGGAACTCCCTTAAGCCATGTCCTGTAACCTTTAAAACTCTTATCGTTAAGTCCCCATGTAAGTCTGTACGCCGATTCCACGAACGGGCATCTGTAATCTATCATACAGGCGTCCGCTCCGCACTCCTTGACTTTTTCAAGCAGCGCATATCCCTGAAGCAGGGCGCCGTAGTTGATCGCCCTGTGAAATGTGATTATTCCGACTTTCTTTTCTGCCATAAATCTAACTTTCCTTATTATCTGTCTTTATTTTTTCTGTCTTTTTCTGCCGTCTTAAGCTGTCAGCTGACCTTATTTTTTATTTTTCTTTTTTGCGTCTTTCTTCTTAACAAAATCAACCGCCATCTTTACAAGCTTTCTGTTAAGAAGCCTTCTGTTGATGGATGTCTGTTTCATATGCCACAGGCAGTCTTTGGCGATATTCTCCGGACAAACGCCGTCATTTATCGCGATCACATTCGTTATGACCTGCCTGAAGAATTCGACATCCCTCTGTTCCGGATTGGATTTTGCCGAAAGCCAGAAGAAATCAATGCAGGCGTCCCTGTGTATCTTATAATAATCTTCATTATAAGCCTTAAGGATCTTTAACATCTCCATATGGCTCTGCTGCGAAGCAAGCCGGGTCTGGCTGTAATTCTTTGGATTGTTCATCGCGCTCGCATCATTTCTAAGATAATGGTAATAAGGCTTTTTGTCAAATACCGCCTTTTTCCAGTTTACTCCCGCGTTCACAAGCCACAGACCGTCCTCCGCGATCTTAACATTTTCATCAAACAGGATAAAATCACCGTTTTCATCTTTAAGCCTGTCCCTGCGGTAGATCTTGTTCCATATATAATTGCCGTATCCGACCTTGCCGCCGTAACTTCCGCATATGATAAGGATCGTTCTGAAAATGTCGTCCTGATCGCCAATGCCATCCAGAGCATTATCCGCCTGGGATATACTTTCTACCTTGCCGCCTTTTATGATATCCACATACCATCCGAAGAACGCGCAGTCCGCTTCTTCCTCGTCCATTCTCGGCACAAGGTTTTCATATGTGTCCGGTTCAATATAGTCGTCCGCGTCGCAGAAATGTATATACTTTCCGGTAGCCGCAAGAATACCTGTATTTCTTGCCGCAGACGCGCCCGCGTTATCCTTGTGGATGACTTTCACTCTCTCGTCTTCTTTTCCCAGCTCGTCACAGAGTTCGGCGCTGTCGTCTGTAGAACCATCTTCCACCAGAATGATCTCAACATCGAAATAGGTCTGATGGGTAAGCGATTCAACGCATTTTCTGAGATACTTACCCGCATTGTAGACAGGTACTATTACGCTGATCTTACTTCCTTCGCTGCTCATATTCTTCTCCTTAAACCATAAATTCGTAAAAACAATTAAGTCTTCGCCCCGCTGTTTCACCCCAGAAGCTTAGAAGCCAGCTTTGCTCCTGTCTTAGGCATCATTATCAGCGTCGTTCCGAAGATAAATCTCTTTATCTTAAGATCTTTTAAAAGAGTAACCAGAACAAATGAGATATAATGGCTTCTCAGTTCTTCCCTGATCTTATTCTTGCTGTACTCATCTTCCACACCGGATCTGTAATAGATCATAAGCAGCAGAAGACTGATATAGTAACAATGATTCCGCACAACCCTTTTGCCCGCCTTATTCCAGCCTTTAATAGCTTTCTCTATCTCCGGCAGTCCGTACAGAAAAGTCAGCTTGTTGTAAAACTCTCTTTCCGTATGCGCCTCACCTTTCTGTTTTACGGAAAGAGAACCCGGTCTGACCCTGTAAAAATATCCGTAATAATCCATTACATTAATATTTTCTATCTTATTGCAGAGATTTATGTAGAAGATATAATCCTCTGCGTACTTTACACTATTTAAAAATTGTATGTCAATATCCTTTTTCCTTATAAGCTTGCCCCACGTATAGCCGTTTACCTCAAATATACGCGCCATTTCCTTCTTGGTCTGCTTTATTCCAAATCCTCTCGTCCACTCCGCAGGCATATTGCAGACGGCCATGTCGCAGTCCGCGATCCCTTCGACCAGCTTTTCAATATAATTCGGAAGAATCCTGTCGTCAGCGTCCACAAAAGTCACAAACTCCCCAGTCGCGCGCTTCAGCCCCTCGTTTCTGGCGCCGGAAACGCCCTTGTTGCTCTGATGAACGACCCTGACGTTAAAATAAGCCGCATACTCGTCAAGTACGCGTCCGCTGCCGTCGGTGGAACCGTCGTCTATGAAAATGGCTTCTATTCTGTTATAAGTCTGAGCAAGTATGCTGTCCAAGCATTCCCTTAGGTAATCCATAACATTGTATACAGGAACGATGATACTCACATACCCTTTCTTAATATTTATCATACCTTTTCATATTACGAACGGCTCTCTTTAATACTTATCATACCTCTTCATAGCGCAGACAGCCTCGTAATTTCTCCTGCAATTCTCCCTGTCATAAAGATCAAAATACTTCCCATGTCTATCTATATAGATCTCTTCGTTCACAAATCCCATTTCTGTGTCAAAAGCTTTCTTTATACATTCTTTTACTTTTTCAGGTTCAGCGCATACCGGACCAAAGCCTTCTTCTTCAAATGAAAAATCCCCGATCGGATGGTGCGAAGATCTGAATTTTTCTTCATCAAAATGATAGTAGCAAAGCGGCTTTTTCATATACGCGAAGTCCATTGCCACGCTTGAATAATCCGTCAGCAGATATCCGCTCTCCATAAGAAGCGGCTGTATCGGAGTATCCTTTACGGATCTAAGGCTTATAAGCTCTTCATCAAGCTCAAATGCTTCAAGGAAATTCTCCATCTCTCGATGCGGACAAAAGATGACCTCTATCCCGTTCTCTCTGGCCCACCGTAAAAAATCCCTGTCGCCCACTATCGCCATCCAGTAACGATAGTAATCAGTCTTTTTGAACTCTTCAAGGCTTCCGCTGCCCTTCATCTCATTTCTTATATACATACGCCAGGTCGGCATGATGAGCAGCTTTCGCGTATCCGGCACGGCATCATGCAGTCTGTCAAAACGGCACAGCCCAAGCTCCTGATTAATTCCCGCCGGATAACCATACACCCTTTCCACATACGTCCATTCCTTCTTAGTACTGGTAACAAAAAGGCTCATCTTCGTATGCTCAAAATGCAGAAACGTAAGGTCGGCGGTAATAATCCCATGCTGCAAAAACGCTCTCTTATTCTTTAATATCCCATAAACTTCAAGCACATAACAAAGCGCCGCATTGGGCTTTCCAAGCTTCTGCGAACTGATATTTTTATCCGCTGCAAGATAATATATCCAATGTTTAAGGCTTCCGAAATCCACAACAGGTCCGAGAGCTTTAACCTTTCCATAATCCCTGCTCTTGGGGCTTATCGCAAAAACCGTGTCGCATTCCGGATGTTCTTTCCTTATATATTCATACAGAAAGAAGGCGTTGTCGCCCGCTTCCTTTCCGTTGTCGCAAAGAAGCCAGATATCCTTACGCTTTGCCCTTAATATCAGTGCGGGAATTATTGCAGCAAGCAGCTTGAATATCGCGAGGATGTCGCCGATCTTCACTCTTTTAAGCTTTCCCAAAAAACCCTGTTCCATTGCTGCGACTGCTTTCCTTTCTTTGCGGCATCCTAATACTTCTTTAGCGCCGAAAATGCATACCACATAAAATAATACCCGCTCTTAAATATCCCAAGATGAAGATATTCCCTGTATATCTTCCATCTCCAGCTGAGCGCCTTGAATTTGTTGCTGCTTAAGGTCTTGCCGCCCACTCTGTAGTGAGCCAGAACTTTATCAAAGCCTGCCATCTTTACATCTTTCTTCGCAAGCTCAAGCCAGAGGGCGTAATCTTCGTGACGTATCAGCGGCATCCGGATATCGCCGGTCTTCTCCCTGTCGAGAACTGCCGTAAGACATGGAATAAAATTACTCTTTAAAAGAGATTTATAATCTGCCGACTCCGGAACATGTCTTACCTTACCGGTCGGATCTCCTTCCATATCAATAAGGTCACATGAATGATAGACAAGACCCGCATCCTTATTTTTCATAAAGCCTATCGAAGTCTTAAGCTTTTCACTGTCCCATATATCATCACAATCAAGAAACGCAATGTATCTTCCCCGCGCTTTATCAAGCGCGGCGTTCCTTGCCGCCGCGGCTCCGGCGTTTTCAGGCATTTTAAAACAGCGGATCCGCGGTTCTTTATCCATATATTCCTTAACGATATCCGCTCCGTTATCCGTTGAACAGTCATCGGCAATTATCAGCTCCCAGTCTTCATAGCTTTGGGCAATGACCGACTCGATCGTCGCCCTCACCGTATCCCTCGCATTGAACATGGGACTGATCACCGAAACCAGCTTATCCTCCATACTGCCTGCAACCTCCAAATCAGGGAATTTATGGCATACCCTTTTTATTTTATCATGTTGAGGGGATAATGTCCACCCAAAAGAATCAGGGTGAAAATGAAAGTGCACCCGGCATAGCCGGCAATTTTTTTCGCGCATCCCGTGTACATGGAAAAAAGGGCGGGAGACATTTGATACTGTCTCCCACCCTTTGTGACGATTGCGAAGCAATCGTTGCAGTCGGTTCGCGCGATATGTCATAACTGCGAAGCAGTTGTGACCCAGTTTGGCGCGATAAATTCAGAGAAATTAGTTCGGAGTTGCATATCTGATATGATCTTTATCTGAGGTCACCCACTTATTGTTTACACATGCAAGTACATAGATTCCGATCTCTACTCCGCTTGTCAGATCGCTTACTGTAAATGTTGTAGCTTCAGTCTCTCCTACCTTTGTGTACTTGTTATTAAGATATGTAAATACTCTGTAGGCAGTCGCTTTATCAAATCCGTTCCAGCTTGCCGTGATCTCTCCGTTGCCTGCCGTAAGTGTCGGTACCGGTCTGTAGTCCGGTGCAGGCGCTTCTTCTGCCTTCGGCGTAGCATATCTGATATGATCTTTGTCTGAAGTTACCCACTTGTTGTTTACACATGCCAGTACATAGATTCCGTACTCTGTTCCGTTCGTAAGTCCTGTCACCTTGAAGGTTGTTTCTGAGGTTTCTCCGACCTTCGTGTACTTTTTATCAACATATGTAAATACTCTGTAGCCGGTTGCTTCCTCGAATCCGTTCCAGCTTGCGAGGATCTCTCCATCTCCTGCTGTAAGTGTAGGTACCGGTCTGTAGTCCGGTGCCGGTGCTTCTTCCGCCTTCGGCGTAGCGTATCTGATATGATCCTTGTCTGAGGTTACCCACTTGTTGTTTACACATGCCAGTACATAGATTCCGTACTCTGTTCCGTTCGTAAGTCCTGTTACCTTGAAGGTTGTTTCTGAGGTTTCTCCGACCTTCGTGT
>CACZSY010000194.1 GCA_902783965.1 uncultured Lachnospiraceae bacterium | reverse complement strand
TGCATTGCAACTCTTCGAAGCATAACTTCTGGAACGAAAGGTTTAGCGATAAAATCGGCCGCGCCGAGCTGAAGTCCGAGGATCTCACTTTCGGACTCAGCCTGCGCCGTCAGGAATATGACCGGAATATGCTTGGTATCCACGTTGGCCTTAATGGCCTTTATGGTCTGAAATCCGTCTATTCCGGGCATCCTGATATCAAGCAGGATAAGATCGGGCTTTGTTTTCGCGAGAAATTTCAAAGCCTGTTCGCCGCTTATCAGAAGCGTGACTTTATAAAGCGGACGAAGCGCCTTTTCAGCCAGTCTTAAGTTTGTGCTGTTGTCGTCAACGATCAATATATGCTTCTGCATTAATGCCTCCAAATGATCAGAATAATCCTGTTATCTTTCCTTCTTCATTTACATCTATGCGTTCTGCCGCAGGATGGGCCGGCAGACCCGGCATTGTCATTACGGTACCTGTAATGGCTACAACAAAACCTGCTCCGGCGCTTACGTATACTTCTCTTATGTTGACGGTAAATCCTTGAGGACGACCGAGTTTTTTCGGATCGTCGGAAAGCGAATACTGGTTCTTCGCCATGCATACAGGGAGATTTCCGAAGCCTAACTCTTCAAGTCTTTCAATTGCTTTGGAAGCGGCCATGTCAAATGTGACATCATCCGCGCCGTATATGCAGGTCGCGATCTTTCTCATCTTTTCCTTAAGCGATAGTTCAAGACCGTAAAGCGGTTCAAAATCACTCTTTTTATTCTCAAGAGTATCAAGAACCTTAAGAGCGAGTTCTTTTCCGCCTTCTCCGCCGGCTTCCCAGACTTTTGAAAGGGCGAAACTGCATCCTCTCTTTTCGCAGAAATCCTTAACGAATCCGATCTCTTCATCGGTATCCGTGATGAACTGATTGAGTGTTACAACTACAGGAACCTTGAACTGCTGTATATTCTCTATATGTTTTTCGAGATTGGCTATTCCCGCTTTCAAAGCTTCCATATTAGGCTGTGAAAGGTCTTCTTTCCTTACATAGCCGTTGTATTTTAAAGCTCTTATTGTTGCCACAAGAACTACGGCGTCAGGCTTAAGTCCTGCCATGCGGCATTTGATATCGAAGAATTTCTCAGCTCCGAGATCGGCTCCGAATCCCGCCTCGGTTATTACATAATCAGCTAATTTTAAAGCTGTCTTGGTGGCTCTTACGCTGTTGCAGCCGTGAGCAATATTGGCGAAAGGTCCGCCGTGTACTATTGCCGGAGTATTCTCAAGAGTCTGAATAAGGTTAGGAAGAAGTGCGTCCTTTAAAAGCGCCGTCATGGAACCGGTCGCATTGATGTCATCGGCCGTAACAGGCTTTCCGTCATAGGTATACGCAACTATTATCCTTCCGAGTCTCTTCTTGAGATCTTCAAGGTCATCAGCAAGACAGAGAATAGCCATTATCTCCGACGCTACGGTTATGATGAAATGGTCTTCCCTTACCACACCGTCAGCCTTTCTTCCGAGACCGACTACGATATTTCTTAATACCCTGTCGTTCATATCAAGGCATCTCTTCCATACGATCTGATTAGGATCAATGCCCAGACTGTTGCCCTGGCTTAAATGATTGTCAAGCATTGCCGCAAGGAGGTTGTTGGCTGAGGTTATCGCATGAAAGTCTCCTGTAAAATGGAGATTAAGGTCTTCCATAGGAACTACCTGGGCCATTCCGCCGCCGGCCGCGCCGCCCTTTATTCCGAAGCAAGGTCCAAGAGACGGTTCTCTTAATGCTATGACAGCTTTCTTTCCGAGCTTTGCGAAAGCCTGTCCGAGACCTACTGTCGTTGTGGTCTTGCCTTCGCCTGCCGGAGTAGGATTGATAGCTGTGACAAGCACAAGCTTTCCGTCCTTGTTGTCCTTAACGCGGTCAATAAGCTCGTTGGAGAGCTTTGCTTTATATTTTCCGTAAAACTCAAGTTCATCTTCATTAATATCAAGCAGGGATGCTACCTCTCTGATATGTTTAAGTCTGGCTTCCTGAGCGATCTCGATATCTGATTTCATAATATTTCTCCTTTAAATTATATTGTAGGAAATTCTGATCATTTCAGATTTTCAATAAACTAACCATCTTTTATTATAACTTTTCAGGCAAGACTTTGTCAACGATATGGGCAATAAACATGTCTATTATATCAATATCCGAGCATGAATAAAGCATCCTCGCCCCGGCGCAGTCCTCGATCTCGTTAAAATAATATTCATCATTTTCATCAGGAATAAAATCGATTCCTGTATAATCCATATAGATCCTGTCTGTAAGCAGTTTTGTCATATCAAGGACTATTTCAGGTATGTCTGAAAGGACGACGTTTCCTCCGAGTGAAAAATTCGAGCGGTAATCGTCAGGATTGGAGCGGAGTACGGCGCAGACCGGTTTGGAACCGATGATATACACTCTCATATCCCTTGCCGGGCCGTTGATCCTCTCTTCTATGATATACGGTTTTAACAGGTCATTTTTATCAAGTCTGCCAATCACGTTCTCATAGTTTCGGGAAAGGTTCTGTCTTCCGATAAGGTATACTTCGCTTCCGCCGTGACCGTTCAGGGTTTTCACGATAATGTCTTTTCCGCTGAACACATTTTCTAGCAGCTCTTTTGACGGAAACGTATCGGTTCTTATAAATCCCGCCGTTCTTAATCCGCATTTTTCTGCAAATTCTTTAGTCCTTGACTTATCATTGGCGATAAATGAAACTTTCGAAGAATTGAACACCTTAATACCAAGTTCTTCAAGCCTGCGCGATAGTCCGGGGGCTATAGCCCTTACGATCGCAAAATCGGGAATCCTGCCCGTTCCTTCGCACAGATAACTGTAAATATCCTTCTGTAAATCTTTCGTAAGAACGAGAGAAAGCCTGCAGCCGTAAGCCGCAAGCCCTCTTTCACATCTTCTTACGAATTCTTTATTCTTTTCATATCCTTCTTCTGAATAAATGATGATACCGTTCATTTCAGTTTACCTTCTATGCCCCTGTTTTCGTCATGATGTGCTCTATGATATATTGTGCCGTATCTATTCCGGTGAGATCATATATGTTTTTAAAATGGGCGTTGGAATTGACTTCGCAGATATATCTTGCTCCGTTTTCACCTATCAGAAGATCCACTCCGCCGAAATCAAGTCCCAGAATACCGACCGCCTTTCTTGCCAGGGATATCTCATATTCTGACGGATCATATTTTTCCATATGACCTCCGATAGTGATATTGGCGCGGTAATCGTCCGGATTTCGCCTGAGCATTGAAGCAACCGGCATATCCGCGACCATATTGATCCTTATATCTGTACCTGTTTTATATGATATATATTTCTGATATAAAAGAGGCACGTTCTGATGAAGCCTTGTTATGCTTTCAGCTTCCTTTAAGTCACGCGCAAGATAGACCTGCATGCCGAAGGAACCGCAGCATTCTTTTATTATCAGCGGGAATCCGAGCTGTTCTCCCACTTCTTTAAGAAAACATGTATCTTCATAACCGATATTGGAATACGTCATGGGAGCGTATATGGTCGGTACCAGAGGCAGTCCGCCTGTTCTTAATCTGTTATAGGTAAGCGCCTTATTATCGCAGTCCCTGATCGCCCTGCAGCTGTTGTAGAGCTTAAAGCCTGCGGCTTCAAGGTTTTCAGCGAGAAAAAGATCCTTATCCCAGAATATGATAAACTCAATATCCGAAACATCAGGATATTTCTTTCTGATAAGATTCATCACATGCGGTCTGATGTCTCCGGCATTCTCAGCCGGAAATATCATTTCGTTATTCTTCATGTGAAGAAGCCTTACATCTCTTGATCCTGCTGCGTTTTCAAGAAAGCCGTAGATCTCATCGAATTTTTTTGAGATCAGAAAACCATTGGTTATCAAAAGCGCTGTCTTCATCATACAACCTCATCAATAAATTTATCAAATTCTTCGAGCGTCATAAGTATCTTTCTAGGTTTGGTACCTTCCTCCGGACCTACAACGCCGTCGGAAGCCAGCTGGTCCATTATACGGGCCGCCCTGTTAAATCCAATCTTAAATACACGCTGGAGCATGCCGATCGAAGCTTTGTCCTTTTCGATTATATATTTACCGGCCTGTATGTAGTAGGAATCCCTCGCACTGTCATTTCCACCGTCATCTTTAGAGGTATCGCCGGCAACCGAAACAGATGCGCTGTCGATCTTTTTGACTATCTCTTCGTCATATACGGCTTCCGATTCCCTTTTTAAGAATTCAACCACGTCGCTGACTTCAGTGTCTGATACAAAAGCGCCCTGTACCCTGACAGGTTTCGGAAGATCAGACGGATTAAAGAGCATGTCTCCTTTTCCGAGAAGCTTTTCGGCTCCGGCTCCGTCTAAGATAGTTCTGGAGTCTATCTGTGAAGCAACGGAAAACGCGATCCTTGAAGGCACATTTGCTTTGATTATACCCGTTATGACATTTACCGAAGGTCTCTGTGTTGCTATGATAAGATACATTCCCGCTGCTCTTGCCATCTGAGCCAGTCGGCAGATCGCGTCTTCAACTTCTCCCGGTGCGACCATCATAAGGTCGGCAAGCTCGTCCACGATTATGACTATCTGTGAAAGCTTCTGGAAATTAGGAAGGTCGTTGTTCTTAACCGATGTCACTCTCTGGTTATATCCCCTGATATCCCTGACTCCGAGCGCCGCGAATTTATTATATCTTTCAACCATCTCATTAACAGCCCAGTTGAGAGTGCCTGCGGCCTTCTTCGGATCCGTTACGACCGGAGTAAGAAGATGCGGCACACCGTTATATACGCTTAACTCAACTACCTTTGGGTCTATCATAATGAGCTTGACATCATCCGGATGAGCGCTGTACAGAATGCTCATTATTATGGTATTGATACATACCGATTTTCCTGAGCCCGTCTGTCCTGCGATAAGCAGATGCGGCATCTTGGAGATATCCGCGATCACAGGCTGACCGGAGATGCTCTTTCCTACGGCAAATCTGATCGAAGCTTTCGCATGTTTGAAAGCCGGATCTTCGAAAAGCTCACGGATGAGCACAGGCGAATTGTGTTTGTTCGGAACCTCGATGCCGATAGCAGATTTACCCGGTATCGGAGCCTCTATTCTTATATCGGTGGCGGCAAGGCTTAATTTGATGTCATCTGTAAGATTAGTGATCTTGCTTACCTTGATGCCCTGCTGCGGTATAAGCTCATATCTTGTTACCGTAGGCCCAACGCTTATATCGCTTATGGTAACATTAACACCGAAGCTTTCAAGAGTGCTTTTCAGCTTGGCAGCGGTTGAATGAGCCTCCGACATGTTGTTTCCTTTTCCTGATCCTTTCGGAAGCGAAAGGATATTAAGAGGCGGGAATATATATCTGCTGCGCTGAGGTTTGATCGTCTCCTGAACGCTTTTTGCAAGTTCTTTGGATGTCTCCTGCATTATAGTCTCGTATTCCCTGTCGGACTTTGCGCTGCCTTTATCTTTTTCCCTGGAATTTTTATTCTCTGAACCTAAGCCGCGTTCTTCCGTTTGCGGCGTATCGGTCTCCTGAACGAAACCGTTATCCTCCGGTATAAAGTTATCTTCCTGTATAAAATTATCCTTTGGTATAAGATTATCCGCCGGTGAAGCATTACGTCCCGATGAATAATCCGGCATTATCTTCGCCTGATTAAGAACGCTCTGCTGCCAGTTCTTATCATCGGTATCATCAAAGATTTCGGTTTCGCGGTAAGATTCATCCTGAGTTTCATGATCAATTGGATTACCGAATTTATCATTGAGCTCTTTTAAATAAACCTCTCCCGTATAAGGATCTGTTGTGTCGGAGATCTGAGTGATATCCGTAGTCCCGGCGCTGTCGCTCTTTTTTGTCTTTCTGTTCTTTTTAACAGGTTCCACATTATTTGTCAGTTTATCCGAAGCCATGTCTTCTTTTGAAAATGAATAGATGCGGTTGGTTTTATCCCTGCCGGTATTATTTGGATCAAAAGATCCTGTATTATTACGTTTTTCCTGTCTTCTCTCCTGACGTTCCTGTCTTTTTTCCTGTCTTCTTTCACCGCTTTTTTCGTGATGAGCTTTTGCGGCGTCTACAGCTTTAAGGCTGTTCTTGATCATCCTGGTAATGACAAGCTTTTCGGTTATGATCACAAATAAAATGACGAGCAGAGCTGTCAGTATTATGAACGCTCCGGCCTTGCCTATGTACGGGCACAGCATCTTGGTAATAAATCCGCCGACGATACCGCCGTATTTTTTATTATCTTTTGAGATATTAAAATAATCTATGAGCTTGTAGTCCCTGTTAAATTCAAAGATCTGTATAAGCCCTGAAAGAAGAAGGGCAAATATCACACAGCATATAACCTTTTTCTTTACTATAGGTTTAGTCCTGTTAGCCATAAAGACAAACACGCAAAAGACGATTATAAAAGGGATAAGGTAGGCCGTGATACCGAATATCCCGAAAAATACGCCGTTAACCTTACTGCCGAAAGAACCTATTATATTAAAATTACTCAAAAACAGGGCTAAGGCAAAAGCCAGGGCGACGACTGCTATGATCTCGTTGATAAACTGATCGGTCTGCAGAGGACTGCTGCTTTTTTTCCTGTTTTTACTTTTTGGTGAAGCCATTCACATTCCTCCTATATCAAGTCCTGCACCATGTTATCTGATAAAATGCCCGGCGATCGCGATAACGCCCACTGCCGCGCAGTATATCGTAAAGAAAGAAAAATTCTTTTTCTTTATAAGTTTTATCATAAATACAATACATATGTATCCGACGATCCCGGAAACGATGGTGCCGATCGTATAATTGAAAAGAAGCGAGGTATCGCTGCCCGATTCGATAAGATCCGGAATATCAAGCACTACAGCGCCAAGCACTGCCGGTATCGACATGATAAATGAATACCTTACGGCAAAGTCCTTGGTAAATCCGCATCTTAAGCACGCTGTTATGGTTGTTCCCGAACGGGATATGCCCGGCATTGTGGCAATTCCCTGCGCTATACCTATAAGTCCTGCTTTTTTGTATGTAGCGTCGGCTGCCGTGATCTTTCCTTCACGGGTTTTGTCGGCTATCTTTAACAAAACTGCGGTAATGATAAGGCAGATTCCGACGATCAGAAGATTTTCCGAAGCCTTTTCAACATAATCCTTTATCAGCACTCCTATTATACCGGTCGGTATAGTAGAAACTATGATAAGCATGACAAAGCGGTCATATTCATTGGCTATTATCTTTTTATAACCCTTTCCGTGCCTGAAGATAAAGGCATAAATGTTATAAAAGAATCTGCCTATGATGCTGAAACCGCCTATTATAAGCTGCCTGATGTCTTTAAAGAATACGATAAAAATCGCAACCAGAGTTCCAAAATGCAGCATAATATCAAACATGATGCCAGTGTCCGTCTCGATATTCAAAAGCTGTTTGAATATTGCAAGATGACCCGAACTTGAGATGGGAAGAAATTCGGCAACTCCCTGAACTATTCCCATTATTATCGCTTTGATAAGATCCATAAATAATCACCTTTAATAAAAATAATAGTCTGAAAGATTATTATATAATTTATGATTATATTATGCAAGCAAATTGTTTTGGTTGCGCTTTTCGATTTTATTAAGTTTGTATTGTTTCTTAAGTAATATCGTAGAAACTCCTATCAGGATCATTATGAAGAAAATCGTGATATAGATCATCAAGTTTGTCGTTTCTTCTTTTATATCGATGCCCGGTACTTCATAGGAAACATTTCTTTCCGGTATCGTAACGGCGCCGTAATCAGGTTTGTATCTTGTTATCGCAAATACCATTATCCCTTCGGTCATTGATAACTGCAGATAGTATTTACCCCGGCTCTCGCGCACATTGATGAGCTTTCTGACTGCTTCACCGTTTTTGATCTGATAGAAAGCCGTAGCATAATCGGCGTTGAGCCATGAAAAATCAACAGGTATATATATAACTGCCTTATTATTCGAATCAAGACCTTTAACCGTTTCTCCGGTTGAATAATCAATGAGGGATACCTTAAGAGTTTCGATTTCGCTTCCTTCATGGATATTGTATTTTTTATTAATGATATCGGTAAGTCCCTCGGTATCCATTTCCGAATTGGATATGTCGATCTTAATATCCTTTCCTTTTAAGCTGTCAGGAAACTTATAATATACCATTTCATTGCTTATAACGATATCCGCTTTCTTGATAGCGAAGATCCCGTGGATCTCCTTATCCTCCTCCGGGAAATCCTCTTCCTGAACTATGACAGGAAGTTTTGGAGTGTCCGCCGGTGAAGCCGTCTGCTTTGTGCCGGCAGGTTTAGCTGTGGCTTTTTTATTATCCGACGTTTTGGCAGTTGAGGTATTCGAAGGTTTTTTAGTGGAATCACCTGCTCCCGTAGACTTTACCGTGGTCTTGTCATCCTTTG
>CACZSY010000193.1 GCA_902783965.1 uncultured Lachnospiraceae bacterium | reverse complement strand
TATAAGACTGGTTTTGATGGTAGCGGTACTGGCTCTGGCCATGATACTTCATGAGTACATTAACGTGCTTGCGGCATTTGCCGGGATCATGAATATCAAATTCGGAGCATATCTTGTGCCGTTCATCCATAGATTTATTAACACTAAATGATGGTTATTCATTAACAAAAGGAAGGTGAGGCAGTGTTGGAAAGTCTGGCACTGACATCTGTCACGTTCTGTGAGGTCGACTTCGGGATCCATAATTATAAGGATTTTTCCTTTTTCGGACACCAGGTCTACATAACCTCGACCCATATAGCCATTGGGATCGTTATGGCGATCATACTGATCTTTGCCATAGCGGCCAATATAGCCATAAGAAGAGCCGATCCGGAAAAAGCGCCAACAGGTTTTTTAAATGTGGTGGAATTTATGGTTCAGGCCATCGACAATATGGCAGAAGGCGGAATGGGCGCCGAACATGGTGGCAGATACGCAAATTATCTGGGCTCGCTTTTCATGTTTCTGGTAGTATCTAACCTGTCGGGACTTCTTGGTTTAAGACCGCCGACAGCGGATTACGGTACGACGTTCGCGTTAGCGATCATAACATTTGTTCTGATCCATTATGCAGGCTTTAAATATCAGAAACTTAAGCACATTACGAGTCTGTTTGATCCAATCCTGCTGTCCCCGATCAATATCATCGGCGAGATAGCGACACCGATCTCAATGTCACTGCGTCTTTTCGGAAACATTTTGTCCGGAACGGTACTCATGGGACTTATCTACGGACTTATCCCGAAGATACTTACCATAGCATGGCCGGGAGTGCTGCATATCTATTTTGATATATTCTCCGGCTGCATACAGGCGTATGTTTTCGTAATGCTTACGATGGTCTTCATTTCACAGAACTTTGAGACGGAAGAATAGTTTATTATCGGCTGCAGAGACTGTAAGACAGTCTATGCAAAAGAAAACCAATAATCATTATCAGGAGGAAAAAATTATGGTCAACATAACAAACGAAGGTTTAGTACTTGCAGGTTCAGCAATAGGCGCCGGACTTGCCATGATAGCAGGTATAGGACCTGGTATAGGACAGGGTATCGCTGCCGGACAGGGCGCCGCTGCGGTAGGACGTAATCCGGGAGCAAAGGGAACGATCATGTCAACCATGCTTCTCGGTCAGGCGGTTGCAGAGACAACGGGTCTCTACGGTTTCGCGGTTGCCATCATTTTATTATACGCCAATCCGCTTATCGGAAAGCTTAAATAGAACTAAACAGGAGGTAATACAGTGAATACTTTTTATGAACTGTTTTCCTTTAATGTTACTGTGATGGCTGCACAGACGGATGAATCATGGATATTCGGACTTGACTGGCAATTTCTGGCTGATGCCCTGATACTTGCAGCGGCGATGCTGGTGCTTTTTGCGCTCCTTTCATTTCTGTTGTTTAATCCTGCGAGAGCTCTCATGAAGGCAAGGCAGGATAAGATAGACGCGGATATCAAAAAGGCAAGGGAAGACAAGGAAGAAGCGGTAAAACTCAGAGAACAGTACAATTCCAAGATGGCGCTTGCTGACAAGGAAGCCGACGAGCTGCTTTCCGAAGCAAGGAAGAAAGCCCTTAAAAGAGAAGCGGAGATAACCGGAGAAGCCAAGACCGAGGCCGACAGGATCATCAAACGCGCCAATAAAGAAGCGCAGCTTGAAGTCTTGAGAGTTCAGGACGATATGAAGAAAGAGATGATACAGGTCGCAAGCGTGATGGCCGGGAAATTTGTGGGAAATTCGCTTACGGATGAGGAGCAGCAGGCACTTGTGGATCAGACTCTTAAGGAAATGGGTGATGACACATGGCAGGCGTAGCGTCCACAGTATATGGTCTGGCATTATTTGAGCTGGCCGGGGAAAAAGGTAAACTGGAAGAACTGTATCCGCAGGTCGTGACGGTAAGGGACAGTATAGTCCAGAACCCGGAGATCATTTCCTTATTTGACAATCCGCAGGTAACGGTTTCAGAGAAAAAGGAAATAGTGGAAAAGATCTTTAAAGGCAGGGTGGATGATATGATAACCGGCTGTATCATCACAGCGGTTGAGAAGAGAAGATATGACGATATCATCCCTTTGCTGGAGTATTATATTTCGGCTTATAAAGAAGAAAAACACATAGGGATCCTCCATGTGACTTCGGCATATGAGCTTGACGCGGATACGAAAAAGAAAATAGAGAACAGGATAATCTCGGTGACGGATTATGTAAGTCTGGAAGCGGATTACACTGTTGACAAGTCGATAATCGGAGGACTTGTCTTAAGAATAGGCGACAGGGTTGTTGATTCGAGCATTAAAAGAAGCCTTGAGGAACTTAAGACCGGGCTTATGGAAAAGAGCATCAGCAATGCCGCCGCAGAATAGAAGGAAGGAGCTTATTACTCATGATTTTAAGACCGGAAGAGATCAGTTCCGTAATTAAAGAGCAGATTGAGAAATACAGTACAAAGCTCGATGTATCCGATGTGGGTACGGTAATTCAGGTAGCAGACGGAATTGCCAGGGTTCATGGACTGGAAAAAGCGATGCAGGGTGAGCTTCTTGAATTTCCGGGAAAAGTATACGGAATGATACTTAACCTTGAAGAGGATAACGTAGGTGCGGTTCTGCTCGGCGACAGTTCGAGCATCAGCGAAGGTGATACGGTTAAGACTACCGGAAGGGTTGTGGAAGTGCCTGTAGGCGACGCCCTCATCGGCAGGGTAGTAAATGCACTGGGACAGCCTATCGATGGAAAAGGACCGGTTAATACCTCAAAGTACAGAAAGATCGAGAGAGTAGCGTCAGGCGTTATCTCCCGTAAATCCGTAGATACACCGCTTCAGACCGGAATCAAGGCCATAGATTCGATGGTTCCTATCGGAAGGGGACAAAGAGAGCTTATAATCGGAGACAGGCAGACAGGAAAGACTGCCATCGCGATAGATACGATAATCAACCAGAAGCATGAAAAGGTTAAGTGCATTTATGTTGCGATCGGTCAGAAGGCTTCAACGGTTGCTTCCATAGTTAAAACACTGGAAGAATACGGCGCGATGGATTACACCACAGTCGTAGCGGCAACCGCCAGCGAGCTTGCGCCGCTGCAGTACATAGCGCCTTATTCGGGCTGCGCTATGGGTGAGGAGTGGATGGAGAACGGAGAAGATGTTCTCATCATTTATGACGACCTGAGCAAGCATGCTGCCGCATACCGTACACTTTCGCTCCTGCTCAAGAGACCGCCGGGAAGAGAAGCTTATCCGGGCGATGTATTCTATCTTCATTCAAGACTGCTTGAGAGAGCCGCAAGGCTTTCGGATGAACTGGGAGGCGGATCTCTTACAGCGCTTCCTATAATAGAGACACAGGCCGGAGACGTTTCGGCTTATATACCGACCAACGTTATTTCAATAACAGACGGTCAGATCTATCTTGAGACAGAGATGTTCAACTCGGGCTTCAGACCTGCTGTCAACGCCGGACTTTCGGTTTCGAGAGTAGGCGGTTCAGCGCAGATAAAGGCCATGAAGAAGATCGCGGGTCCTATAAGAATAGAACTTGCGCAGTACAGGGAGCTTGCGGCGTTTTCACAGTTCGGTTCGGATCTGGACACCGATACAAGGCTTAAGCTTGACCAGGGTGAAAGACTTAAGGAGATACTTAAGCAGCCTCAGTACAAACCGATGCCTGTCGAATATCAGATCATAATCATTTATGCCGCTACCAAAAGACACCTTCTTGATGTTGCGGTAGCCGATATAGGCAATTTCGAGCGTGAACTTTTTGAATTCCTTGATACCAAGTATCCGGAGATACCTGAGGCTATCAGGACTGAGAAAGTCATCAGCGACGAGACAGATGAGAAGCTCAAAAAAGCGATCGAAGAGTTCAAAGTGGAATTTGTACATTCTTAGAGAGGCGGTGGGATAGATGGCCTCAATGAGAGATATTAAGAGAAGAAAGGGCAGTATCACAAGTACCCAGCAGATAACCAAGGCCATGAAGCTGGTTTCTACCGTAAAGCTTCAACACGCCAAGGAAAAAGCGGACAGTACCAAGCCCTACTTTGACTGTATGTATGAAACCATAACCGGAGTGCTTTCGAAGGCGGGAAATATCAACCATCCTTATCTTTGCGCGGGTAAATCGAAAAAGAAGGCCATCCTTGTCATCACAAGCAACAAGGGACTTGCCGGCGGGATCAATTCCAATATCGTTAAGACGGTTGTCAATTCGGGCATACCTAAAGAGGACGCCGTTATATTCGCGGCCGGACGCAAAGGAAAGGACGCGCTGGCAAGAGCGGGTTATAAGATAGCCGCAGATTATTCCGACGCAATGAACAATGTTATCTTTAATGATGCTGCCGACATGGGCAGGGATCTGCTTGATGGATTCGCAAGGGACGAATTCGGCGAGATATATCTTGTATATACGAGATTCAAGAATACCGTAAGCCAGTCTCCGGTGATGATGAAGCTTCTGCCTGTTGAGATAGAGACGGAAAGCGGAAATACAACGGACGATCTCACGCTAATGAATTTTGAGCCGGAGCCGGAAGAAGCCCTGCAGCTTATCATACCTAAGTACATCGACAGCCTCATATACGGCGGGCTGATCGAATCCGTGGCAAGTGAGCACGGAGCCAGAATGCAGGCCATGGATTCGGCGACCAGCAACGCGCAGGACATGATCGATGACCTGACTCTTAAGTACAACAGGGCAAGACAGGCGACGATCACACAGGAGATAACGGAGATAGTTGCCGGAGCGTCTGCGATCAGTTAGAAAAGTTTGGGTAATACAGGATAAGTCAGGCGTTCCTGTGAATTGCAGCAAGGTAATGCCTAGAAAAGAAGAAGGAGTGAGACAGATATATGTCTGAAACGAATATAGGAAGCGTCACTCAGATCATAGGCGCGGTGCTTGATATCAGGTTTTCACAGGGAAAGCTGCCGCAGATCTATGAAGCGGTAGAGATCGACAATCATGGAACAAAGCTTGTCGTGGAAGTAGCCCAGCATCTGGGCGATGATACGGTAAGATGTATAGCCATGGGACCTACGGACGGACTTGTCAGAGGTCAGGAAGCACGTGCGACAGGCGCGCCGATAAGTGTTCCTGTAGGTGAGAACACACTGGGAAGAATGTTTAACGTGCTCGGAGAGCCGATCGACAATAAACCTGTTCCTGAGAATGTCAGCTATGAACCTATACACAGAAAAGCGCCTGCATTTGAAGAGCAGTCAACACAGACGGAAGTCTTAGAGACCGGTATCAAGGTAGTCGATCTTCTCTGCCCTTACCAGAAGGGCGGTAAGATAGGACTCTTCGGAGGTGCAGGAGTAGGAAAGACGGTTCTTATTCAGGAGCTTATCACCAATATAGCTACGGAACACGGCGGATATTCGGTATTCACCGGAGTAGGTGAAAGAACAAGAGAGGGAAATGACCTCTATTATGAAATGATAGAATCCGGAGTTATAGATAAGACCACCATGGTCTTCGGTCAGATGAACGAGCCGCCGGGGGCAAGAATGAGAGTAGGACTTACCGGTCTTACCATGGCCGAGTATTTCAGGGATAAGGTAGGAAAGGACGTGCTCCTTTTCATCGACAATATATTCAGATTTACACAGGCAGGATCCGAGGTTTCGGCGCTTCTTGGACGTATGCCTTCAGCAGTTGGTTACCAGCCAACGCTGCAGACCGAGATGGGCGCCCTTCAGGAGAGGATCACATCTACAAGGACGGGTTCCATCACATCGGTTCAGGCAGTATATGTGCCTGCGGATGACCTTACCGACCCTGCGCCTGCGACAACATTTGCGCATCTTGACGCAACCACGGTTCTTTCGCGTCAGATCGTTGAGCTCGGTATCTATCCTGCGGTAGATCCGCTTGAATCAACATCAAGGATACTTGATCCAAGGATCGTCGGAGAAGAACACTATAAGGTGGCCAGAGGAGTTCAGGAGATACTCCAGAGATATAAAGAACTTCAGGATATCATCGCGATCCTCGGTATGGATGAGCTTTCGGAAGATGAGAAGCTTATCGTTTCAAGAGCCAGAAAGATACAAAGATTCCTGTCGCAACCGTTCAACGTTGCGGAGCAGTTTACCGGTATTGAAGGAAAATACGTTCCGCTCAGCGAGACCATACAGGGATTTAAGGAGATACTGGAAGGAAAGCACGACAGTATTCCGGAAAGCTGCTTCCTTAACGCGGGAAATATAGATGATGTCGTTAAGAAAGCATCAGAGCAGTAAAACGGAGGCTTGTTATGGAAGACGGAAAAGTGTTTCAGCTTGAAGTGGTAACGCCGATGAGATATTTTTATACCGGACCGGTTACCATGGTGGAGTTTACCACCACTGAAGGAGATATCGGAGTCCTTCCCGGACATATTCCGCTTACCTGCATAGCGGCGCCGGGGATACTGCGTATACATACGGAAAAAGAGATCCACGAAGCGGCGCTCATGGACGGAATAGTCCGCATCATGCCTGATGGAGTGACCATACTCGCGGAAGCCTGCGAGTGGCCTGACGAGATCGATATAGTGAGGGCAAATGAAGCCAAGATCCGTGCGGAAAGAAGACTTAAGAAAGGCTCTGACAATGTAAATCTTACAAGAGCCGAGCTTGCCTTAAAGAGATCGCTCATGCGTATCGAGCTTGCTTCGCATAATAAAAAATGATAAACATACTGAATTAATATGTCCTTCCGGGGAATAATCTAATCAGATTCTCCGGGAGGATATTTTTTATGAAAAAGACAGTGACGGTATTGGTCTTCCTTATGGCGGCTGTAAGTCTTCAGGCAGGCTTTAATACATACTCAAGAAGAAATGCTCCGGTTTGCAGGACATTTGAGCAGACGGGAGCGGCAGGAGATAAGGGACTTATACAATTGAGCGGAATTCTGTACGACAGATATTACAGTGAAAAGGACTGTGAAGAGATACTTCTGCATATGGCTTCAAAGGTGATGGATGTGGAAGATGACAAGGCGAAGATATCATCATACGGTCAGGGCTTTGAACTGCGGATTGCGAATGAAAACGGGGAAAGCTTTAAGGCAGGACTTATAAATGACGCAGGGGATTACAGGATATCGGTTGAATTTGAATCCCCGGATATGACGGATAAGCTTCTTGACAGGAGAAAAAGCCTTGCGGCCGCGCTGAGACGGCTTGAAGCGGATATAAGCTTTAACGGCTGTGTTCTGCGCGGAAGGTTTCCGGGAAAACTTACAAAAGAAAAAATGGGAGCCATAGCGGATAAGGCCATGAAAGACATGGGCGTGGATAAGTATAGATCAACATTTGCCTCAGATATGCTCATCTGCTATGGTTACTCCTATGAGATACCGGAATATATCACGTTTAAGTCCGAAAGAAGCAATATCAATGTGGTGTTCACTTATGATGAAGAAGGAGGATTCACCAACATTTATCTGGCAACGCCGGTCTTAAACGCGGAATACTAACTTGAAAAGAACAGGTTCAGATATTATAATGATGATACCGGGGTCAAAAGGTGCGAAGAGATCCGTTATCAAGGGCAGAACAGATTTTGACTCTTATGGTAAATGCCGGAAAATGATCAAAGACTGCATGTCTTAAAGCGGATTGGAGTTATATGCTTAAACATGTCTACAGACTGATCGCCTGCCTGTTCTGTTTCGGGCTGTCGATCATGTATTTCAGCAGGAATATAAATGAACAGATATATATTAACGACGAACAAAAGGTTACGATGAAGGAGACGGGGTTTCCCGTAATGTATTTTATTTCCGATAAAGAGAAGGTCAACAGGATAACGGGATATGCGGCCAATCTGAGCGCCGAATCCATAAGGGACGGGCTGATACCGTTAAAACCTGATAAAAAAGTGACATTTGTCATATCGCCGGGAGAGACGGATATCAAGAAGGCTTCTTATGAGGTCACCGACCAGATGGGAAACAGGATAGAAAGCTCTGATATCAGCGAATTCGTACAGAGAAAAGACGGGACCTTTCTGGGAAGCTTTGATGTGGAAAAGGATCTTAAGGCGGGAAATGAGTATTGCCTTAAGCTGAGCTTCATGGACGGCACCGGCAATAAGATACATTTTTATGAGAGGCTCTATTACGGCGAGAATGCCCATATGAAAGAAATGATGGAGTTCGTAAAGAATTTGCATAATTGTATCCTCGATAAGGAAAAGGCAAAGGAAGTCGTTAAGAACATAGAACCCGACAGGAGCATGGACAATAAGAATCTGGCTTATGTCAACATTCATTCAAGCCTTGATCTCATCAGTTTCGGTTCGCTCGCGCCAAAGCAGGTGAGCGACATGATCCCTACCATACGGGAGGCGACGGATCAGACAACCATCATAGAGCTTGATTATTTTGTCAAAGCGAGCACCGGTTCGGGAGAGGAACTCTACAAGGTGAGCGAGGGCTACAGGGTAAGATGGACTGCCACCAGAATGTATCTTCTGTTTTATGAAAGGACCATGGAACAGGTTTTCGACATGAAGCTTGCGAGTACGGCCAAGAACCAGTTAAAGCTCGGTATAACGAACGATACCGAAGTGAAGTATCTGGTCAGCGCGGACGAGAGCAGGATGTCTTTTGTCAGGAGCAACGAGCTGTGGTACTACAATCTCGCGGTCAATACCGCTTACAAAGTCTTCTCTTTCAGACAGGAGGATACCGACTATATAAGAGATGTAAATGAAAACCACGGCATAGAGCTCTTAAGCATGGATGCTGACGGAAATCTGCGTTTCATGGTATACGGATATATGAACAGGGGAGAATATGAGGGCAGGCTTGCCATCGTGCTGTATGAATACAGCGCCCTTGAAAACAGGATAAGGGAGCTTGTATATATTCCGGTGGATTTGCCTTACAGCAAGCTTAAAGACCAGATAAACAGTTTTGCCTATATCAACAGCTCACAGGTTTATTATTTTACGGTCAACAATAATATCTACAGTTACAATCTTATAACTAAGAAACTTGACGTGATAGCACAGGATGTGAACCGCGAAGACATGGTAATGCCGGCGTCGAGCGGCGTGTGCGCATATCTGGAGGAAAATGACGGAAAGAAGGCGATAACCGTTCTTGACATGGAGACGGGAAGAAGCTACAGGATCGATCCGCCGAAGGATGGTTTTGTAAAGCTTCTCGGAACCATAGGCTCATTTATAATCTACGGAAACGGCGAGCTTGAAAACTGCGGCGTGCTGCCTGACGGCACCGAGGTCTTTCCGATGGAAAGGGTATATATAACAGATTCGGAAAATCGTGTAAGAAAATCATATATAAATAAGGAATATTATGTGATAAGCGCCCAGACGACAGGAAGCAGGATATGCATGCGCAGAGTCAGAAAGAACGGGAATAAGGGCTTTGTTCTGGCGGATGATGATTATATCTATAATAATGACGCTTATATCACGAGACTTGAAAGCGATTCGAGAGTTACCGAAAAGACGATGACGGAATGGTATCTTAAGCTTCCAAAGACCATGAAGTTTGACGAAGTGCCGGAGACCAGTACTGCGGGAGAGACAAAGAACTCACAGGATTCGGTCTTAAGGATAGATCTTCATGATGATGACAGACCTAAGTTCTATGTATTTGCCTTTCACGGGCTTGAAGAGACTTACGATAACGCAAAGGACGCAGTCCTTCGCGCGGATGAAAGGATGGGCATAGTCTATGACAACAGCGGAAGGAGGATATGGGAGAGAGGAGCCGCGGGAAATCAGGGAAATGTAGGAAGCATAACCGAGATCAAAGCGGCGTCAAAAGATAATGGAGCGCTTAAGAAAGCCGCGATGAGGATACTCATAGCCCAGACGGGCGGTCAGGCGGAAGACGAAGAGATAGATCTTGAACGGCCGATGGGTGATGTACTGAATGATTTCATGGATAAAAAAGCTGTAAACCTGTCCGGAGTGGGACTTGATGAAGTGTTGTATTATATTTCTGTCGGCTCGCCGGTGCTGGCGCTTGACGGCGCGGGAAAGCCGGTGATACTAACAGCGTATAACGAATATACGGTAACTTTCTATGATCCTGCGACGGGCAGGTATCAGACGCAGCCGAAAACAAAAGCTTCGGCCGGTTTTAAAGAATCGGGAAACACATTTATAAGCTATATCAGATAGCTTGATCCACCGGCGCCAATAAAACCGGTCTGACGGTACAGCGCAGGGCAAAAGAAATTACAGACGGAATATCAAAAAAAGAAAGAGGTGCAGGAATGAACAAAAAAATGCGGATCAGGGAACTGACAAAACTGTTATTTGCCATGTTTGCGGCAGCAATATGTATGGTATTGGTATGTACCGATGCGTTTGCGGCAGTAAAGAAAGGCACTTATGACGTCGATAACGGCAATCTGCCGTTTACCGAAGAAGAACTTTATGAGCAGTTGTTTGATATCAACAACAAGCTGGTCATCAAGCTTGATGTGACCAAAGCTGAACTTGCGAAGCTTCAGGCGGATTACAGCCGATACTCGAACATGGGATCCAAGTCCCCTATATACAGGAAAGCGGATCTTTACATAACGATCTGCAGATCGACGGATGAATACACTTATGTCCTCAAAGAAGTGGGAATAAGGATGAAAGGAAATACCTCAAGAACTTCTTTCTATGATTCAGGCAGGGGAATATACAACTTAGTACATTTCAAGCTTGATTTTCAGGAAACCTTCGACGATGAGGCCTATTATACGACAGACGCGCATGTATGGGGTGATGATAAGGAAGGAAAGGCGTTAAGAAAGGCAAGAAAGAACAGAACTTTCGCAAGCCTTGAGAAACTCGAGATGAAGTGGAACCGCTGTCTTGACTCGACTCTGATAAGAGAATACTACGCGTATGAAACTTTCAGGGCTGCCGGAGTTCCGGCTCCTCATGTTAATATCGCGTCGACAGATATCTCCTCAACGCATCTTGGAGTTTACAACATCTATGAGCCTGTAGATAAGATATTTATTGAAAAGAATTTCAGCGAAGAACAGGCCGGCGGAGATCTTTATAAATGCGGCTGGGTAGGCAGTTCGGCTCCGGATATGAGAAACACTGACCTGATCGGAGTTGAGGATGAAGACGCGTGCAAATTCTACAATTATGATCTTAAGACCAACAAAAAGAAGTCTGAAAACAAAGAACTTAAAGCCCTTATTGAGGCGCTGCAGAACAATGATCTGAACAAGGCTGATATTTCCGGGCTTGTGGATATGGACGAATACCTCAAGTTCATGGCAGTGTCGTATTTTACGGGCAATCCGGACGATTTCAGGAATAACTACAATAATTATTATATTTATTTCCTAAAAGACAGCGGCAAGGCTGTATTCATTCCGTATGATCTTGACAGGGTTTACGGACTTTCCAACGGCTGGGATCCTAACGGCGATGCCATGATGGGAACGGATCCTTTCAGCAGCAAAGCATACGGAGCAGGGGATACCCAGAGAAATCCTCTTATCAAAAAAACTGTATGTGACGGCGGTCTTTATATAAAGGAATTTGCCGCCGCATTAAAGAAGGTGGCAGCGGGCAGCTATCTTACGACAGGAAAATTTAACGGGATATTTGAGATAGTAAAGAAAAACTATTCTTCTGATGTAACGCCGTCCAAAGATTTTGACAATGCGAAGAAATCGGTATTTGTCATTAACAATACATCGGCCATGAACGGAAACAGGACATGGGCAGCTTATCTTAACGGGATCAAAGCGTCTTATGAGAGGGAGACCGCTGATGTGGACAGCCGTATGGCGGAACCATATTATGTTAAAGGTGATTTCAACAACTGGGCGGCGGACAGTGCCTACAGGATGAGCTACAACGCGTCCACGGGAACATATACATATAAGATGAACGCGAGATCCCAGATAAAGTTCAAGCTCTGTGACAGCAAGGACAACTGGAAAGGCATGGAAGTAATGTATTATTTTTCACCTGCCTTAAAGATAACGGAGGTAGGGGAACACAGGAACATCATAGCTCCTAAGGGAACCTACAACATCTGCTATAATCCGGCCAAGGACAGGATGTGGATCACGATCTATAAGACTGATCCTGTGATAACGGCTCCTGCCAGAGTAACGAAATATTACGGTGACGCGGCGTTCAGTCTTAATGCGAAGACGGGCAGCGGCGGAAAACTTACCTATGTGGCAGTGAACGAAAAGGTGTGCACGGTATCGGCAGACGGCAAAGTGACGCTTAAGGGCGCTTACGGCAAGACTACCATATATGTAAAAACGGCGGCTACAACTTTCTATAACGCTGCGTCAAAGAAGGTGGAGATAGTTGTAAATCCGGCAAAGGAGAAGCTTACGAGCGTTACATCGCCTGCTAAGGGAAAACTTAACCTTATATGGAACAAAGACACCAAAGTGACCGGATATGAGGTCTATTACACCGGTATGGATTCGAGCTTTAAGACCTATTTTAAGAAGGTTGTAAGGGGAAACGCCAATAACAGGCTTAATCTTACGGGGCTTTCAAGCGGAAGGACATATTATGTAAGGGTCAGATCTTTTGTGACTTACGGAACGAACACATATTACGGAGCCTACAGTAATATCATAAAGATCACTGTAAAATAAATCAGAATAAATATATATGATCCCTCATAGACTGTACAAACAGATCAAGAGGTACAGTTTGAGGGATTATATAGAAGAAAGAACAGTTGATATAGCCAACTATATTGTGGAGAACAGCGCCACAGTAAGACAGACCGCAAAGGTCTTCGGAGTATCGAAATCAACGGTACATAAAGACGTGAGCGAGAGACTTAAGACTATAGATAAGGGACTTTCCGACATGGTAAGGAAGGTTTTGGAGGTAAATAAGGCCGAGCGGCATATACGCGGAGGCCTCGCCACCAGGGAAAAATACAGACATGCAAAGTGAAAAATAACACAGCAGAATTTGAAATATTCAAAAAATGCTGTCAAGCGTTTTTGAAAATGTCCCAAAATTTTTTAATTATTAGCCCCGACTTTATAGCTGGGGCTTTTACATTTCTCTACATCTTG
>CACZSY010000192.1 GCA_902783965.1 uncultured Lachnospiraceae bacterium | reverse complement strand
GACTTCCGGTAGGAGTGGAACTTTATTACCTTAATGAGTCGCTGTTTCTGGCATTTGCTCTGCTTTACCCGGATGTGGAAGTATTGTTCATGATGTTTCTTCCGGTCAAGGTAAAGTGGCTGGGGATCGGCTGGGGCGTGTTCATGCTGTATGACTTTTCCAAAATGCTCATATATCTCGGAAGGATCGTATCCGAATTCGGCATCGCTTCCGAAGCCTTTAAACTGACCGGCATCGCAGTGCTTTTCAGCATTATAGTATTCATAGTATCGATACTTAATTTTATCATTTTCTTCTTTATGCTAAGAAAGAAGAGCAGGGCGCTTCGCGTGCATAGGAAAGCCGGAAGACAGTTCAGCCAGTCTGTCAATAAAGCTCTTTCGGGTTCGAGACACAGATGCGCGATCTGCGGCAGAACTGAAAATGACGATGACAGTCTGGAATTCAGATATTGTTCAAAGTGCAAGGGCAATAAAGAGTACTGTAATGTGCATCTTTTTACGCATACGCATGTATAGCCGCAGGCGTTGATCAATGAATTGATAATTTACAGAAAGGTTAGCTGAAATGACTTATATCCATTTAATTAGCATAATGACACTTGTGGTCTTTTTGATGCTTATATATATGCTGAAGTATTCGAGACTTAACGAGTGTTATCAGACGGGGATCAGTTTCATAGATGAAGACGGAAAGAAGAGAACGGATAAAGCTTTCAGGTTATTCTTCTTTTTCCTTCTCATTACGGCTTTTGTAAGCAGACTGATACTGGCTGTTTATTTTGACGGTCATTCCGATATATCATGCTTTAAGTACTGGGCGAGCAGAGTGTCTTCCGTAGGCCCTTCGAGGTTTTATACAGAAGAAGTACTTACGGATTATCCGCCGGGATATATGTATATACTTGCGATTGTCGGCGCTGTCAGGAAACTTTTTGGGATTGCATATGACTCTGTAAAGTACACGGTTCTTGTTAAGACGCCTCCAATGCTCGCGGATATCTTAACGGGAATTCTTATATACCGCATTGCGCTTAAAAGATGGAATAAAAAGCAGGCTGTTATCATCATGTGCCTGTATCTTTTTAATCCTGTTATCTATCTTAATTCTGCGGTCTGGGGACAGGTAGATTCCGTATTTACGCTTACTGTTCTTCTGGTATGCTGGCTTGTATATGAAGATAAACTTCATCTTGCTTATTTTGCTTACGGCATAGGCATGATGATAAAACCGCAGATGTCCATGTTTACTCCGATCCTGATATACGCGCTTCTCGAAAAGATATTTACCGGAAGAGATCCCGAAAACGGTTCGGTCAGGCTAAAGTTTTCTTTTAAAGAATTCAGACATCAGATGACTTACTGTATCCCTGCGATACTTATGACATTTCTGATAGCCCTGCCTTTCGGGATAGTGACGGTGATTAAACAGTTTTTCGAGACTATGGGTTCCTATCCTTATGCTACGGTTAACGCCTATAATCTCTGGGGCGCGATGGGACTTGACTGGGCTCCCCAGACTGATAAATTCGGACATCTGACTTATGCTCAGTGGGGAATGCTCTTTATTGCGGTTATTGTTATCACGTCTGCCCTTATCTGGCTCGCCAACTTTAATGACAGGACAAGATACATACTTATCGGGATATTTATATGCGCCGGAATGTTTACGTTATCGGTCAGGATGCATGAAAGATATATCTATCCGGCAGTAGTGCTTTTTATAGTATTATTCCTTATTACAAGAAAAATATCGGTATTTTTCCTGTATACCGTATATACTTTAGCGCATTTTTATAATGCCGCCCATGTATTGTTCTTCTATGATCCATACAACTTTGATGGCCGTATCACCCCGATCATACTTACTTCATTTATGTTTGTTGTTATATTCGGATTCCTTATCGTATTTACGGTAAGGAACTATATAATAAAAAGTGATAACGACCTTCCGCTTGACAGCAGGAGTCTTCCGGATGAGCTGATCACTCCGGCAGAGTATGAAAAGGAGCCGCTTAAAACAGTAAGGAGCCTGTCGGGGATCAGAATGAAGAAACTTGACTGGATACTTATGAGTGTCATAACCCTTGTATATGCTCTTGTTGCTTTTTACAATCTCGGCGATATGAAAGCGCCCGAAACAGGTTTCAGTTCTGACAAATACTTCTCGGAGGTAGTGATAAAACTTCCGGAAAACACGGTTGTTGACAGGATAGTATACTATAACGGTAATTATGAAGAAAGAGATTTCGATATTTTCTTCTATAAGAACAGTCCGGATGACGAAGCTGATTACCAGGATCATTTTATGATGGACGGTATATTCCGCTGGGATGATTATGATCCGAAAAACAACATCGCTTTTGAAGAAGGATACAGACCGGGGTATATAAAGCTACTGAATAACAACAACTGTGATGTTTTATTTGAACTTGGTCTTTATGATCCTGACGGCAGGCTTATAATGCCTGTGAATACTGATGATCCCGATGTAAAGGTATTATTTGACGAACAGGATCTTATACCGGAGAGATTTTCATACAGGAACAGCACATATTTTGACGAGATCTATCATGCCAGGACAGCGTATGAATATATCAAAGGACTTTACAGTTATGAGAATACGCATCCGCCTTTCGGTAAATTCCTTATATCGCTTGGAATGCGTATATTTGGCGTAAATCCTTTCGGTTGGAGATTCGCGGGTACCCTGTTCGGCATTCTTATGCTGCCGTTAATGTACCTGTTGGGACTAAGGATGTTTAAAAAGACAGAATATGCCGCAATGACTGCCATACTGATGGCTGCCGACTTCATGCATTTTGCGCAGACCAGGATCGCGACTATTGATGTCTTTGTAACATTTTTTGTAATAGGCATGTATTATTTCATGTATAAATACTATACGATGAGTTTTTATGATACGCCGCTTAAGAAAACCTTTATTCCGCTGGGGCTTTCAGGTATTATGATGGGTCTTGGGTGCGCCTCAAAATGGCCCGGAGCATATGCCGGAGCCGGACTCGGTATCATTTTCTTCTATACGATGTATGTAAGATTTACGGAGTACAGAAAAGCCAAGGCTGATCCGGAAGGCGAAAGCAATGGAATAAGCAACAGTTTTATTGCCGGTAATTTTTACAGGCTGCTGGCAAAGACATTGTGTTACTGCGTCGCGGCATTTGTGATCGTGCCTTCGATCCTGTACACTTTATCTTATATTCCGTTTGTGGGCTGCAACGAGAGTCCAAAAGACCTTATAGGAAGAATGCTTTATAATCAGAAGCAGATGTTTGATTATCACACGACAATAGAGTTTACTCATTCTTTCTCGTCAAGGTGGTTTGAATGGCCGGTAATGGCAAGACCTATATGGTATTACAGCGGAAGTATTGACGAAAAGGTATCGGAGGGTATATCATCATTTGGTAATCCGCTCATTTGGTGGTTTGGAATAATCGCGTTCTTCTATATTGCTTACAGAGCCTGGAAGAAGAGAGATAAGACCGCGATATTTTTAACCATCGGATATCTCGCGCAGCTGCTTCCATGGATACTGGTCGAGAGGACAACATTCATATATCACTACTTCCCAAGCGTGGTATTCGTTGTGCTTATGGATGTCTACTGCGTATATCTGTGGATAAGGAAGAAACCGTCAAAACGTAAAAAGTATGCAGTTATATTTACGGGAACAGCAGTGCTGTTATTTGTATTGTTCTATCCTGTACTGTCGGGCATGCCTGTTTCAAGAATGTATGTCATTAGATTCTTAAGATGGTTTGACGGATGGGTTTTGATCTGATGCGAAGATTTCGAAGAAATCTTTGCAGTCGGTTCGCGCGACGTTTGGCGCGATTAAATCAAAGAAACACTGAGCAAAGCGAAGTGTTTCTACTATTGCGAAGATTTCGAAGAAATCTTTGCATTCGGTTCGCGCGATATGTCACAACTGCGAAGCAGTTACGACCTGGTTTGGCGCGATTAAAATCAAAGAAACACTGAGTAAAGCGAAGTGTTTTTCTATTATTAAAAAGGAAAGATGCTGTTATGAATCTTATCTATAAAGATTTAAAACTATTTATAAGCAATAAGATACTTCTCTGTATCTGGCTGATCCTGCTTATAGCGCTGTGCTGGCTGTTTTCAAGAGATGTAAAACAGTCAAAGATAGGAAAGCTCGTCGCGGATATCGGTATCTGCAATTATGACGCAGACAACAAGTATTCTACAATGCTGGTTGACGTCATCTCCAATGCGGAAAATATCCGTTCTCTCATCAAGATACATTACGCCGATGAGAAAGAACTGGAAAAACAGTTCATGGATCATAAACTTGACTGCTATATCGTTGTACCTGAAGGATTTATGGACAATCTTATTGATATTGATTTTGTTCCCATTAAGGTAAGGCTGAGCGATGAAAATTCCGTAACGGCAATCATTGTTAAAAATGTACTTGACAGTTTTTCATCATATATCTCATCTATCCAGAATAATATCACCGCTCTTAACAGGGCGCAGTCTGCCCTGGGGCTTAAATACGAATTTACAAGTATTGTCGACGCCCAGATGTCTATAAAGCTTGCTACCCAGACTCTGGAGAAGGATACTTATTTTGATTATGTCAAATACGAGGATAACACCATTGTCACAATGAAACAGTATATGCTGTTCTCATTTCTGGTCATCATCATCACTTTCGGAGCCCTGTTCTCCGGTGTCGATCTTCTAAAGGAAAAGTCTTACGGAGTAGTGGAAAGATATAAAAGCCAGGGCGGAAACATGATCGTATTTATCGGAATGAAAGCTTTTATGTATACGGCTATCATGTATTCGCTGATACTGATACCTAACATTATTGCTTCGTATATTAAAGATTTTAAATTAAATAAAAGCCTTATGCTGCTGTATCTGTGGCTGATCGTCTTCAGTGTGAGTATAAGCATACTGATGGCTGTCATTGCAGGAAGGATAAGGACATATGTACTTATGGCCAATATGTTCTGCATAACTTCGATCCTTATAGGCGGAGGTATCATACCGGTATTCTATCTGTCCGACAAGCTGGCGAAGCTTGCACAAGTGACGCCGACTTATCATTTTATAACGGTGCTCAGCAGGGTCAATTCCAACATCCCGCCGGTGAAATATAAGAATGTGATAATTCTGTTCACAGTTTTCAGCGCTGCGATGCTGTTCATAAGTTCATTGCTTGCAGGAAGGCGGGAGAAGGTATGATGAAATTTTTACAGGATATTTACACGACTGCCTTTTACAGACTTAAGATAATGTTCCGGTCGAAATCGGTAATAATATCTTATGTAGTCGCTCTTATAATAACAGCTATCATTTCAATATCTTTTTTTGAAGCCGCTGAAGAAAAATCGGGTATAATGATAGGAGTAAATGATCTCGATAATACGGAGCTTTCAAGAGAATTTGTTAAAAGACTGCATAACAACAGGTCCCTGCTCGTGGTTGAAGGAGATACAGACGAGCTTATCGAAAG
>CACZSY010000191.1 GCA_902783965.1 uncultured Lachnospiraceae bacterium | reverse complement strand
CATATTGAGGCATCTGTAGATGAGGTGTTTGCTCTGGAAGATGTGAATAAGGCGCTTAAAAAGGTGGCGGGTGGTAAGTCAAAAGGCAAAACCGTCATGAAGGTCAACAAGTAAAAAATGCTCCCGGTCACCGGCGTAAAACCGATGATCGGGAGCGTTGCTTTTACCCGGTGGCTCTCAAGCATTAGAATATTCACGGGGGAGACATATTTTGGCAACAATAATATCTGCAGTATTGAATATGGTACGCTGAACATATAGATTTCTTATTTCAGCAGACTGTTGAGAATATTGATAGATTATGCTATTATGATGGTAACTTGATAATTGGTTTATGAAAAGGAAAAAATCTGCCGGACAATTTGCGGATCCTGTAAACCATATTATTTAAAAAGAAAGGAAAGCAGGTGTTCCGGCTTTTTAGAACACCACATAAGAGAATATGATGTATTATCTTTAACTGCATCATAATAGAAAACCATGAGTGATATTAGATTAGGTATTTTTTGTTTACTATTTTCAACTCCATTATTCCTTCTCAGTCTTGGATTTTTCGGCGGACAATTTGAGGGTGGTGTCACCGTTATCCTATTCGTATTCGTAGCTACTGGATCTTATGTGCTGATTAGAGGTTTAAAGCAAATTATAGTGAATTTTAAAATAAAACAATTCGGTATTGAATGCTATGGTATAATAAGCGATATTCAACAGACTGAAAGAAGTAATAACAGGTCAGGACATAAAGTAATTGTGCATTTTATCAATCCGGAAACACAAAGCATAGAGACTCTTGAAGCATTAACTGACTATGATCATTACAAATTCCGGTTGAATTCGTATGTAAAATGTAAATATTATAAAGGAAAAATTCAAATTATAAAAAAGCTTTTCAGGAAAAGCATTCCGGAAGAAATAAAAGAATGCTTAGATCCGTTTCGAGCAAAATCCAACATTCCCGATATTTCATTTAGCGATGATAGAGAATATGTTTTTATAGATGGTGTCAGATACAGCAGGGTTATTTAGTTAGATCGACATATTTAAAAAGAAAGGAAAGAGGGTGCTTTAGTTTTCTAAAACACCGTATAAGGAAATATGTTTAAAATAAAACTTGGTCTTTTCTTGTTAATTGTTTCGTCTACAGTATTTGCTGGTTTTTTTGTTCTTTCCGATGGGGTAATGAATACCCCTCTTTTTGAAGTATCCATATTTGTTATTGCCGGATTAATTTTTTTGATTGATGGCTTACGACAGGTAATAAGGGATTATAAGACAAAAAAATACGGTACGAAATGCTATGGTATAATAAGCGAAATCCAACCGACCGGATCATATGAAAATGGTAAAACAGAATATAAAGCATTAGTGTATTTTGTCAATCCGGAAACACGCAGTATAGAGGAACTGGAAGAAATAATAGGCTTTGATTATAACGAATTCCAATTGGATTCGTATGTAGAATGCCAATATTATAAAGGTGATATTAATATTATAAAACATATTTCCGGGGAAAGTGTCCCGGAAGAAATAATAGAATACCTGGAGCCTGAGCGAAGTAATTCCGTTTTTTTTAATATTTCATTTAGTGATGATAGAGAATATGTTACTATTGATGGAGCCGTATATAAAAGGGATAATTAGTATTCGAACAAGCAGCGGAGCGGATTGCAGGCGTCCGGTTTACCTGACACCCATTCGTATTCATGCCATTTCATGATGATGTAGGCAGTGATGATATCGTCTTTAGACTTAAAATTGCGAAAATAAGTCGCTAATATTATTGTGTCGTGAAAATACTGTTTGACTGCTCTTTAAGACCTACGGGCTGGAACTGCTTGATAAAACTTTCTGAGATATACAGAATCTGTCTGAAACAGAGACAGGGAATAGAAAAATGCAAGAGACAGGGAGAAGAAAAAATGAACAGGATACAAATAAAATACAAAATAGCTCTTGACAAATACTCGTTGGATAGATAAAATGATTTCTGGTTAGCAAAAGCTAACCAGAAATTTTGACCATTGGTTAGCAAAGGCTAACCATAAACCTGGTGAAATTTATCATTATGCCGCTCCGTTTTACAGAAAAAGGATATTTCTTCTCGGTGGGCACGGGATTGACCGGTGAAGAAATCCTTGCGGCGGCAGAAAAGGTAATATATTGAAAAGGTGGTATTTAAGAAATGTCAGAAGAAGCAGTAATAAGACACTGTTCACCAACGCTTGCGGGGATGAAAACAGGAAACATATTTAACTATCATTATTCAGACAGGACAGAAATGCTGGATTCAATAAGAGAATGGAACAAGAAACTTAGAGATAAGGGTATTCGTGTCATTCCTCTTCGGTATTCACACGGAGATACCATGATATATCTGTACCGGCCGTCAATGCTTAAGCACGATATTGAGAATCATGAGGCTTATAGTATTTTAAGAGAACGGGGATATTGTACCGGAAACTGCGACGGGTGTATTGAACATTTAATACAGAGACTGTCCGAAAGCGGAGAGTTTCCACATGAGATCGGTCTGTTTCTCGGATATCCGCCGGAAGATGTTGACGGTTTTATTAAGAATAAAGCCTGCGATTATAAGTGTGTTGGATACTGGAAAGTCTACGGCGACAGGGAACGTGCACAAAAATTATTTTCACGTTTCAGAAAATGCACCGAGGTATACATTGACCAATGGTTAAAAGGAAAATCGATCGAGCGGCTTATAGTAACCGGTTGATTTAATAATAAAGAAAGAGGTAAAAGAAAATGAGTAAAATAGCAGTAGTTTATTGGAGCGGGACAGGCAATACAGAAGCGATGGCCAGGGATGTTATGGAGGGGGCAAGAGCCGCCGGTGCAGAAGTATCGCTTTTTACAGCAGCTGAATTCAGTGCAGATAAGATGGATGAATTTGATGCAGTAGCATTTGGATGTCCGTCAATGGGGTGTGAACAACTGGAGGACAGTGAGTTTGAACCGATGTTTAATGAATGCGAAGATAAATTAAATGAAAAGAAGATCGCACTTTTTGGGTCATATGGATGGGGCGACGGTGAGTGGATGAGCAACTGGGAGGAAACCTGTATTAATGATGGCGCTGTTGTTATCTGCGATCCGGTGATATGCAATAACGAACCTGACGCAGAAGTGCTTGAGACTTGTCGCGAACTGGGCAGACAGTTTGTGTAAAAGATTATAATCTGATAAGATGAAGTCCTGGTGAAGACCGGAAATGTATCCCAATATGTCAAGACTGGAAATGTATCCCAATCTTGACATAAATCTTCCTCCATGATATACTGCAACTCATAAAAAATCCTGTATTCTTTTTACTAAAGAACCTGAAACCGGATTTTTTCCGTGGGATGTATGTATATGATTACTTTAACCGATATTAAAGAAATAAAAATGGAAGAATCAGTATTATGAAGCTTTTAAAAAAGGAAAATGTTATAATCGTTCTTTCCTTTGTAATATGTTTGATAACTTTATTGACAGGATATTTTCTCTTTCTTCGTCAGGATGTTTCGATGGAACAGGAGCGCTGCCGATATATCGCAGAAAATGAGGCGGAGCACATTCTGACCACGATCGACTGCGTAATGGCCAGAAGCAACACCCTTAAGGCAATGGTATATGATCATCGGGGAGACCTGTCTTTTTTTGACGGCGTTGCAGATCTGATCTATGAAAGTGTACATGATGAGACCGGTGTATCACTGAAAAATATTGCTCTGGCTCCGGGAGGCGTTGTTTCGGATGTTTATCCCCGTGAAGGGAATGAAGCTCTTATCGGATTTGATTTTATGGATCTGACTAAGGCAGGCAACCTTGAAGCAAGGGAAGCATACGAGAGCGGTGAGACAGTTTTGACTAATCCGTTTAAACTGATCCAGGGAGGTATGGGAATGGCAGGAAGATCGCCTGTTATTCTTAACGATGGTGAAAAAGACTGTTTCTGGGGGCTTGTTACGGTTACCATGGATTTTGACAATCTTGTAAAAGTCCTTCGACTGGACAACCTTACAGGCATGGGTATCAACTACAGCCTTTCATATATTGATGATGACGGGAAAGCTCATGTCTTACAGTCAAATGGTTCTGTTGGTGATGATGTTGTTAATACACGGTTTTCTATCCGTAATCTGAACTGGCAGCTTGCTCTGTATCCGAGCAACGGATGGTTTTCAGTTGCACGTACCGTATTGACGGTTGCCGTTATCCTGATCATATCGATCTTTGCCGGGATGTTTGCCAACCTGATCCTTAAACTGAAAAAGTCGAATGAAGCACTGCTTGACATGTCGAAGACAGACGGACTGACCGGATGCCTGAACCGCAGGGCATATGAGGACGATCTGGCTATGTATAGGTCTGATGTGCCGGCGGATGATTTTGTATATCTGTCAGCTGATATCAACGGACTTAAGAAAGTCAATGATACCAGAGGACATATGGCAGGAGATGAACTTATCTGTGCCGCTTCGGGATGTCTTAACAACAATCTCAGTTCATACGGAAAGGTATACCGGACCGGCGGTGACGAGTTTGTGGCAACGCTCTGCATAAATGAAACAGAGCTTAAATCTGTCATAGAAAAAACAATGGATGAAGTGGAAAACTGGAAGGGGCGCAGTATTGATTCATTATCGGTTTCGATAGGATTTGCAGCCAAATGGGAATTCCCGGATGCATCTGTTTCGGAATTGGCTAAAACGGCGGATCAAAGGATGTATGATGCCAAGAGAGATCATTATGAGAAGAATAATTGATCAAAACGATATGAAGGCCATAGAGAATATGGTATTTGAAGACGAATAGAAAGAGCCCCATACTGATCGGTCATCAGTATGGGGTTCTGATCTTATCTGGCATATAGTGACTCTTAAGTCTACTCATTTGCGGCATAGCTTAATTCATATGATCCGAATACATCCGAATAGTTTATTTTCTTATTGTCCTCATCAAGAGATACAAAGTAAGTATAGGCTGGAAATCCCAGACTGTCATCATCGGCTGTAAGCCTGGTATTTGAACGGTTTACCCAGTAGGCAGGGAGCAGTGCGGCTTCCAGATCATCAACGGCACATCCCGAATCTGCTCTTTTGTCACCGGTCATCATGAAATAATCAAGTCTTAACGATTCGCCGTCTTTAGGTGAATACAGAGACCATGTAGGATCGCAATGATATCCTTTTCCGTTTATGACAACATAGGTCCAATCGTGCCCCATAGATTCGTTGTTGCAGCCTACTAGTATTGCCTCAACTCCCGACTGAAGAAGGAGATAGGCATAAAGGTTTGCGAGATCGGTACACTGGCCTGTTTTTTCCATCAGTGTTAGATAGCAGGAACCGTCGTTCCTTTTTTCCTGGAATTCTGTCTGGTATACAAAATTCGATGACATATAATTATAGAGCTTAAAGGCAATCTCATACTCGTCATCATCAGGTTCAATACAGGTGTTGAGGATCTCTTCGATCAAAGCTTCGAATTTTGCCTGACGGTCAAGATATTCGTCAACAGGCATCTGGTAATATATCCTGCCGACTCCGTTCTCGAAAGGAACCGAACCGTCGGTACCTTTACCCAATATCCTGGTGCATGCAACAGGAATGAGCGTATTAAGTGTTGAAGGCGAGGTTATCCAGTCATAGGCTTCCTGACTTGCACATTTAAAAGTATTTTCTCCTGCATGAAGTGCATCGCAGAGGTTATAGAGCGAATCCCAATATTCCTGAGGTATATCATCTTTAAATAATGATACATAAAGATGCGGATTGAATTTGAACTTTGATCCTTGTTCGTTGTCCTGAGGTTTTTCAGTATCCTGAGGTTTTTCAGTATCCTGAGGTTTCTCAGTATCCTGAGGTTTTTCGTTGTCCTTAGCCTGTTCATTGTCCTGAGCTTCTGTTTCTTTTTGAGTTTCTGTTTGGACTTTGGCTGTCGGTTTCTCGGCAGGTGACGGATCCTTATCATTTCCGCATGCCGAAAGACTGATACTTAAGATAAGTGCACAGACAACTGCCGGTAATCTTTTTTTCATTTGATTTCTCTCCATTTCGCTTTTGATGATATGTTTGATGCAAGGTGTTGCTTTAACCGTTCTAATAATAGCACAACGATGCAGAAAATTAAAGATGAGATATTTAACAGTAACAAATTTAAAAATAGGGAAGATTTATTTTACGAAATCAGGTACCTGTCACCTCTAAGGAAATGTTACAGATGTTACAAAAATGTTAACTGGACAGTTGCGACATTTTCCTCTTGATAGGCATATTTTTTTGATGTATTATTCATATAATTGAATAGTAAAACAACATAATGAAATGCTGGGGGATAAGGAATAGAGATGATTTCATAACGACATCAGTTGGAGAAGATGTATCTTGAAGTTCATATCTCATCAGATGCGTATTCCGTTTAAGCGGAATACGCAATGGAAGCAGAGGGTCTACCGGAACCGGCATATAAACAAAGCGAATTCATGCTCTATGCAGAGCTTAAGAATAAGAACTGGGGAGTGGAAGATGCGTCATGGGTGGCAACCACACATGATACCACACATGATACAATCCATGATGAGAACAAGTTGCTGGAGTATTGCTCCGAGCCGAGAAGTCGTAAAGAGATGATGGACTTTATGGGGTTGGTAAACCGAAAGCACTTTTGGGAGCATTATTTAAAACCTCTCCTCGAATCAGGACAGCTGCTGATGACAATTCCAGATAAACCACAAAGCAAGAATCAGAAGTATGTCAGGAAGAATTGAGGTTGGTCGGTCACTTTTAAGTTTCTTTTTCACATTTATCAGGACAAATATCCAGATAATATTTATGTGCCAATGATAGACTAGATAGGATCTATCCATATATGTGATTCGTTTTTCATCGGACGCGGTATTGACTATGCCATAGGCATGGAAGGAAGCCTCAGCGTGATCCCGCTGCAGTTACTCAGCTATTATGTCGGCGTTGGCAAGGGATATGATGTAGATAAGCCAAGGAATCTGGCGAAGAGCGTTACGGTGGAGTAGAATCTGTCCGAAAGACTGATACCCGCTGGTATTAGTGGATAAAAAATAATTGTTTATGAAAAGCCGGTGTGAAAAACCGGCTTTATTTTTGACTAAATGCAGCTATATTAGTATAATTGGGTAATAGGATATATAATATATTAAACAATAACGAAGCTACATAACAGCTTCCTTATATTAAATAACATTGAATTATCAATCAACCAGTAGAACATCGCCAATCCTGTGGCTGGACAGGATTGGCATTTTTCATATGTAAAGATTTACAGTTCCTCGTTCTTTTCCGGATCTTCAGCTG
>CACZSY010000190.1 GCA_902783965.1 uncultured Lachnospiraceae bacterium | reverse complement strand
GTGCTGGGTTCAAGCCCAGTACCTGTCAGGATTGCGAAGCAATCCGTTTTATATGAGCAAGCAGCGAAGCGGATTGCGAATTGACAATGAAATTCCTTAAGAAACGCCTTATAATCTTGACAAATCGTTCTAATAATAGTATAAATTAATTGATGACTTTACATCAAAGCGATCCATCTTAGGATTAGATTATAATATTTATACTGGAGGAGTAATCCATGAATAAGTCTGAATTAGTAGCTGCAATCGCAGAACAGAGTGGAGCGTCAAAGAAGGATACAGAGAAAGTTCTTAAAGCTTTTGTAGATGTAGTTACAGAGGAACTCAAGAAAGGCGAGAAGGTTTCATTTGTAGGTTTTGGCACATTTGAAGTAAGCGAGAGAGCAGCAAGAAAAGGTATTAATCCAAAGACAAAAGAAGAAATTGAAATTGCTGCATCAAAGTCACCAAAGTTTAAGGCAGGAGCTGCTTTAAAGAATGCCATTAATGAGTAGGAAGCATTAATAATCAGCAAAGATAAACCCCACGCGATAATAAAGCGTGGGGTTTTAAGTATACACGGTGCAGTGTACCTGAACGGATGTGCTTCGTATCAGTCTGGGAACTGCTTTCGAATTTGATTTCAGGTTTGTATAAAAGACATGGAGAATTAAAATGAGACTTGATAAATATCTTAAAGTGACCCGTTTGATAAAAAGAAGGACGGTTGCGAATGAGGCGTGCGACGCCGGCAGAGTGTTTGTAAATGACAAAGAAGCCAAGGCTTCTGTTAATGTAAAACCGGGAGATATAATAGCCATTAAATTTGGCAATAAAGAGGTTAAGGTTAAAGTGCTTGATGTGAAAGAGACCGTTAAAAAGGAAGAAGCAGAGAGTCTTTATGAACTTATACCGTAATCTGTGCAGTTCTATAATCTGATTCCCGGAATATAATGTGATAATGAGAATGCTGTTGACCCCGGCTTTGATCTTAGGAACCGGCACAGCGGCATAAAACCTTTAATGGGGAAGAAAATGGAATCAGAACTTGTTTTAAAAGAAAGAAGCAGTCTAAGCATAACAGGCGTGAACGATGTCAGATCTTTTGATGAAGAGAGGATCAGGCTCGTCACGACTTTGGGAAATCTAACTGTTACCGGAAGCGGTCTGCATATGAGCAGATTAAGCGTTGAAACGGGAGAAGCACAGATCGAAGGCAAGATCTCAAGCCTTATATACTCTAATTCTATAAATAAAGATTCTTTGTTAAAGAAATTATTCGGATAATAAAATGGAAGAGATAATCAGAGACAGCCGTTATTTTTTGGATTGTCTTTTTTTGGGATTCTTCAGCAGGGCGGTCTATGACCTTATTCTGCTGAAAAGAAGACTTCTAAAAAGTGGCAAAATTGTGTCATCCATTGGGGACGTGTTATTCTTCTCTGTTTTTGCCTGTATATTATTCGAATTTATTCTGGAGCATTATTATGGAGAAGTCAGGCTATTTGCCTATCTTGGAGTAACACTGTCGTGGATTACATATCAAATAATTATCGGCGACACAATTTTGACACTTTTATACTCGATTTTTCATTTTTTATTCGTCAAAATTGTACAAAAAATCATAAATAAGATTGTAGAAATTGTCGAAAATTCTTTTTTCTATAAAATAACTGTCAAGATGAGCTTGAAAAAACACCACAGCTGTAGTACAATTAGGACACGTTCTTCACAGGAGGAAAAGTGAGTTGAAGACAGTGAAGTCGATCATCATGATGATGATCATAGTTTGTATTTGCACAGTCCTTTATTATAAGTATCTCGGTTTGGAGAAGGAACATAAGCAGTATGAAGAACAGCTTATGGAAGCAAAGGAAAGACTGGAAAAAGAAGAGAACAGAGAAAAGAAGATTCCTGATTATAAGGCATATGTTCAGACAAAGCAGTTTGTGGAAGAAGTGGCAAGAAAGAAGTTCGGTCTTGTATATCCTGATGAGATAATATTTAAGGTTTCGGATGGAGAAGTAATACATTCAACAATAGTTGAAGATTATGATGCTGAATATGCCATTGAGCAGGCTAAGCTTCAGGAGGAAAAGAGAAAGCAGGAAGAGCTTGAAGCAAAGCAGGGCAAAAAGCCAGCGGATAATTCAGAGAAGAAACCGGCTGTAGATGATGAAGAGCCGGAAGACTTACCTGAAATCCCATTAGATTAGTTTTCATGATAAAACCTACATAAATACAATTCAGCCACAGAGACGGACGGTTTGATTACTGTCCGTCTCTGTGGTATTATGCACACGGGATGCGCATGGAAGTTTCCCGGCGCACATAAGCAGGAGAGCTCTCATATTCTTCACCGTCTGCGGATTCAAGGCGCCCCCGGCGCACATTAGCAGGAGAGGAAAAATCCATCCTGCTGGATCATAGGGACGGCGATAGGAATAAGCAAAAAATGTTTGCCTGAAACAGTTGAAAAGGAAACTGAAAAGAAAAAGGAAACTGAAATCATGAAGAAAGATAAAAAAGACAGAATATGCCCCGTTTCAGATAAATGCGGCGGATGCAGTTATATCGAGACAGGATATGAAAAACAGCTTGAGATCAAAAGAAAAAAGCTGGACATGCTCTTAAAGGATTTTGGCGGCTGCAAGTCGATCACTCCAATGGAGAATAAATATTATTACAGGAATAAGGTACATGCCGTTTTTTATCAGAAGAAGGACAGAACAGTGGTCGCGGGAATATTCCGTGAAGGAACGCATGACATAATACCGGTGGAAAACTGTCCTTTGGAAAATAAAGAGGCAAGAGCCATAGTCAATACAACCGCGCAGCTGATCAGATCTTTTAAGGTGCCGTTATATAATGAAGATACGGGAAAAGGCCTTCTGCGCCATTTGCTCATAAGAACGGCGGACGGGACGGGAGAGATAATGGTGGTGCTCGTGGCTTCTTCGGTCGTATTTCCTTCGAGAAAGAACTTTGCCAAAGCGTTGATGGAAAAGCATCCCGCGATAAAGACGGTGGTACTGAATATTAACGATAAAGACACTAATCTCATACTTGGTGAAAGAAGTGATACGATAACCGGGAAGGGCTATATAATCGACAGGCTGATGGGAAAGACCTTCAAAATGTCCGCCGAGTCGTTTTATCAGGTAAATCATGAGATGACGGAAAAGCTTTACAAAAGGGCGTTGGAGCTTGCGGGACTGACTGATGCCGCAGAGGGTTTTGACACAACAGCAGGTGCGAGATCAGCCGAAATTGTTTCGTCAGATAAAAAGACTGTGATCGATGCTTACTGCGGAGTCGGAACCATAGGAATAATTGCAAGCGACAGGGCAGGACAGGTTATAGGCGTCGAGTTGAATTCAAAAGCGGTTAAGGATGCAGTAAACAATGCTAAAGCCAACAACGTAAGAAACATATCTTTCTATTGTGAGGACTCGGGGGCTTTTCTTGAAAAATATGCCGCCGGCGGCAAGAGGGCGGATGTCCTTATAATGGATCCGCCGCGAAGCGGAAGTACAAGGAAGTTCATAGATGCGATACATGTGCTCATGCCGGAAAAGATTGTTTATATCTCCTGCGGTCCTGAAAGCCTTAAAAGAGATCTGGAGTATTTCAGGCAACTTGGAAAATACAAGGTTGAAAGTATAGAGGGATTTGATATGTTTGCGTGGACGGGGCATGTGGAGACAGTAGTTGCACTACACCGGATGGATTCGTAAAAATCCTTGATTTTACGCACTTTTCGCGGTTTTTCCGGTTCAATCAAAACGGTAAAAGATCGTCAAAAAAGTCCATTTATAACGGCGTAAATGTATCGGTTGTAATGGAAAGCGTCTTAGGAAACATATCAACACCAGACAAATATCATCATCATTAAAAAAACAAGATTAACACTAAGAGATCGTTCATTTTCAAATAATTCAAAGTGAACGGTCTCTTTTTATGCACTTGATTTTTAACGAAACGAAGGTGATATTAATGGAAAAAATAATAAGCGTCTTAGTAAGTGAACTACACAATTTTAAGGATCATCCATTCAAGGTCGACAGAGATATGGAATTATGCGAACTGATGAGAAGTATAGAAAATGAAGGCGTAATTGTTCCTTTACTTGTAAGAAAAAATCCGTACGGTAAGGGCTATGAGATAATATCGGGACACAGGAGAAAAGAGGCTGCTCAATGGGCAGGCGAAAAAGAAGTGCCTGTGGTAATAAGAGATCTAGATGACGATCAAGCGGTAATAGCAATGGTCGATTCTGTGCGCCCGTAAGGCGTTTGGGGTGGACACCCAAACGCCGTGGGTCATTGTGATTTTACTCTGAGAAAGTAATAAGAAAAATTATC